>JBAVUP010000127.1:0-2570 GCA_049696835.1 Desulfobaccales bacterium | reverse complement strand
GTGGTTGATCTTGATGGGCACGCAGATGAAGGAGATCTCGTCCTTCTCCCGGGCGCCCCGGGAGCGGGTGCGGTTCAGGAAGTTGGGCTCCTGGCTGACCACCGGCACCACGGCGGGCTCCCCGGTTTCCACCACGCGGCCGGTGATGCCTTCCCCCAGCTTGTAGCGGCCGCGCTTGCGGGCCTCGGCGGTGAGCCCTTGGGCCACCTCGATTTGCAGCTGCGAGGTCTCGGGGTTGAGGATGGAGATGGTGCCCCGGCGCATGCCCATGCGCTGGGCCAGGATTTGGAGAATCTGCTGCAGAGCGCGGGGCAGGGGTCCCAGCACGCTCAGGGTTTCGGTGATTTCGAACAACAGGGTTAATTCATCATTCATGCGGATACCTAAAAATGTATTTTTTAAGGGATTATTGTTTCATTTTCGTTGATTTAATCTCAAATTGCAAACAAAATCTATACGAAAATGTTATTTATTCGGGTGGTTTTGGTGAATGGCGCCGGATTTAAGAGGCTCCGGCCTGGTCCGGGGCTGAGAGCTTTATCCGCAATAGCTGGTTGAGAATTACCGCCATAACGGTGGACAGGGTCAGGGAGGAAGAAGCCAGGGGCCGCAGCCAGTAAGGGACGCCGGCGAACAAGGCGGGAAGGATCTCCAGGCTCAGCCCGAATAGCAGCGGGATGCCGATGACGAAAGTTTTTTGCTGGTCAAAGCCGGGACCCAGGATGATCTGGAACCCGGAAATGATCATGAAGCAGAGGGCGAATACCAGGATGGCCCCCATCACCGGGGTGGGCATGATGGAGAGGAAGGAAGAGATTTTGGGTGAAAAGGCCAGGGCGATGAACAAGGCCCCCGCCGCGACTCCGATCGAGCGGCTGGTGGCCCCCGAGGCGCTGCTCAGGGCGACGTTACTGGCGGAGGTGTCCGAAGCCAATCCCCCCAGGAGGCCCGAGAGCGCCACGCAGGCCGAATCGGCCAACAGTCCGCCGCTAATGCGGCGGATGTCGGGTTCGCGCCATTCCTCATCGTTCACCTTTTCACACATAATCAGATTGCCGAAGGATTTCAAAGCCCCGGTGATGGAAACAATGGCGAAGGTCGGCAGCAGCGGCCACTGGAAATCGAGGGCAAACATCCCCTTAAAGTAGGGAATTGCCAACCAGGGGGCGGAGAGCACCTGATTGAACTGGGCCGCATTCAGCAACCCCACGGCCCAGGACTGCAAATATCCATCGGCCAGCCCGGTCATCACACTGTAGAGTTTCAATCTGCGGCTGCGGAGGTTGATGAGCACCATGAGGAGCAGCGTCAGCGTCGCCACCAACAGGTTCATCCCCAGGATGGGTTCGCCTTCGTAATTGATTCCGAAGCATTTGGAGGCTGCCAGGGGGATTATCCCCACGGCCACCATCAGGACCACGAGCCCGGTGATCTCCGGGGGGAAGAGGAACCGCAGCCGGCGCAGCGCCCCGGCAAAGACCACCTCCACCAAACCTGCGGCAATGGTCATGCCCCGCATTAGCGGCAGGCCTCCCAGCCAGGCGGCCTGCATGGAGGGGGTGAAGAAATTGGGGCCGCAAAGGTTGGGGCATAAAAAGCCTGATCCAAAGGGGCCCCACCGGAAAGTCTGGAGGATGGTGCCGAGGCCGCAAGCTATCATGGTCAGCGCCACCACGGCACACACCTCCTCAAAGCCGCCACCGATCTCCTTCACCAGAACCACCGGCAACACGAGCGAACTGGACATCAGGATGATATGCTGCAAGCCCAGCAGAAACAGAGTGGGCCAGGGGGGACGCTCGTCCACCCCATAAGTCAAATTCGCCGGTCGTTTTGCCATGGGTATTGCCGGACCTTTAGAAATAAGCGCTCATGGTCACCAAACCGCCCTGGTTCCCAGTTGGCGGGCGGGGCCAGGATTACCTTATCTCATCCAGATGGGCGTCGCCAGAAAGAAGTCCGCCCAAACCACCAGTTCTGCGTGGTTGACCGTCACCTTGCGCACATATGCCACCTTGCGGGACGGCAAGGCAGACCCCGGCCGGGGTAGCATGTATTGCACCCAAACACTGTCGCTCTTTTGCAGCCGTTGGAGGGCTTCACGCACCGGGTAATGCCCCAGGGTGTCCCGGAATTCCTGCAGATTACGTCTTTCCAGGCTGGGAAAGCTCGGGTCCACCAGGCACCGTCCCCGGTCGTCGAGAACATAAATGTAAGTGTCGCAGAAGGAGAAGCGAGAGGCCGGGTCCCGGAATTGAGCAAAGGCGATTTTCTCCCCTTGCTGCTGGAGTAGAGTCACGGCGCGGTTGACGCAGTTTTTGACGAATATCGGTTCGATCTTGAAATTTTGCATCCCGCTGCCCACCAGGTAGACCTTGCCGTCCGGCCCCACCGCCTTGCAAATGTAAGAAACCTTCCAGGTTGGAGTCAGATCGCCCGGGGCCCCCCATAAGTAAAAGATCCAACCGCTGGCGTGGGGCTCAGGGCGGCGCCCGATTTCGTTCATCCACCGACCGATGGGCTTGCCGTTGATATCTTTTATGTCCAGCAGCGTCTTGCCTAGCAATTCC
>JBAVUP010000126.1:0-57516 GCA_049696835.1 Desulfobaccales bacterium | reverse complement strand
CGCCCCATGATCCTGCCGCTGATTTTGACGCTGTGAAATAGCTGTTAGCTTTCAGCAGTCAGCCGTCAGCAAAGGCCAAAGACAGTTTTTAAATCCCCATACTTACAGGTTTCCCCGGGGAATCCTTGCCTTTTCTTTCGTACCTTGCTAATATATATTTATGAAAAGGACTACCGCCTTTCATCGCCTTATCTGGGCCGTCATTATCGGCGCGGTTCTTTTCCTGCCCTTGGGCAATCTGGCCGCGCCCGGTAGCCAACCGGCGGGCTGCCCCCATTGTCACGGGGCCGGTCCCGGCCTGGCTTCCGGGCAGTGTTGCTGTCCGCCCGGGGCGCCCGGCCACTGCGGGGCCTGCGGCCAAAACGGCATGTTCACCTGCCGCTGCGGTTCCGGCAACCCGGCCGTGATCGGCCCGCCTGCCGCCGGCGCCCCTGCCTGGCAGATTTTCCCCTTTCTGCCTCCCTTGATCACTGTGGCGCTGCAAGTATTTCTCCCCAACATTTTCCATCCCCCCGAGCCTAGTCACCTTTCCATCCACATCTAAACTAACGGTAGCGGTTTCGCCTGACTTCAGGGTTCCGGAGATCATAGGAAGCGTTGTCCCCGGAAATCGTAGGGGCCCATGCATGGCGCCCTCCAGGGCGTGATCCATCATGCTCCTACCATAAATAGCCTGTTGACCGCTACTCGTTATAAGGTGGTTCCTGAAGAACAAGCCTGGTACGGGCTTGGGGGTCCCAGCCGTAGCCCTGAGCCAAAGGTGCAACCTGACGGCCTGGCTGTCGCTGATAACGAATCTTGCAAAAAAGGGATGCAAATGATGCAAAAGCTCATTATGGTGGTATTAGGAGTGGTCCTGGTTTTAGGCGTGGCCGGGGCCGGGCTTGCCGCCGACCATGCACAGGCCCAGGCGGTCTGCCCGGTCCTGGGCGGCCAGATTAATAAGAATCTTTATGCCGACTACCGGGGGAAGCGGGTTTACTTCTGCTGCCCGGGCTGCGTCGACCCCTTTAAAAAGAACCCGGACCAGTACCTGCAGAAGCTGGAAGCCCAGGGAATAACTCCGGGAAAGAGCCCCGGCGGGAAATAGCCGGTGGTGGGGAAAACCATGGTCAAGGCGCCTGGGCAAATTGTGGAGGAAAGTGCTCAAGGCGCCTTGGCAACCTTGTCTAAGGCCTAAGTCGTGCTTATAATTCCCAATATTTGATGAAGGCAGAAAGAGAGATGGCTAAGCCGCGGCGACTTTTCCGAGGAGCACTGTGTCTGGTCCTGTGTCTGACCGGGACTCTCAGCCTGTCAACGGGATTACGGGCTCAAAACCACGGCAGCCTGCCGTCGGATTTGCAGAACCTCATTAACGAGGCCCTGAAGGCCAATGCCGAAGTCAAGCAGATGGCGTCGCTGGCGGGCGCCGCCAAGGAAACCATCAAACCCGCCGGAGCCCTGGAGGACCCCACGGTGTCCTTCGGCATGACCAATATTCCCACCGATACCTGGCGCTTGAACCAGGACCCCATGACCCAAAAAATGCTCGAGCTTTCCCAAAAATTCCCCTTTCCCGGCAAACGTCGCCTCCGTTCCGAAGTGGCGGCGGAGCAGGCTAAATCCGATGATCTGGCCTATCGGGATAAGGCCAACGAAATCCGGGCCAAAGTGGTGATGGACTATTGGAACCTGGCCCTGGCCTATGCCGGATTCGACATTGTCCAAAAGAACAAGCAATTCTGGGAGCAGGTGGTCCGGGTGACCGAGACCCGCTATAAGGTGGGCCAGGGGATGCAGGCGGACGTGCTCCAGGCCCAGGTGGAGTTAGGGAGCTACCTGGATCGGCTGTTTCAATGGAAGCAGCGGCAGGAATCTTTGCAGGCGGACCTGAACGCCTTGCGTTCCCAGCCGCCCCAAACCCCCGTCGGACGCCCCCAACCCCTCAAACCCCGGCTCTTCACCCTCAAATTAGACAACTTGCTGACCCAGGCGGAGGCTCGCCCCCAGCTCCAGGCCCTGAAGGCCCTGGTGGCCAAGCAGGAGAGGGCGGTGGACCTGGCCAAAAAGGAGTATTTTCCCGATGCCACCGTAAGCCTGGGTTACGCCTTTCGGGAAACCCTGGGGCCTCCGGTGAATATGAAACAGGCTGATATGTTCGCCGGCGGGGTGATGTTCAATCTCCCCATCTGGCAGGGGTCCAAGATCAAGCCCCGGATACGGGAGGAGCAGGAACGCCAGGCGGCCGCCCAGTCAGCCGTGCACAATACCTGGAATCAGTTGGCGGCCGCCATCAAGGACCGTCATGCCAAGTTGGCCCGCCTGGCGCAGCAAATCACCCTCTATGACCAGGGGATAGTGCCCCAAGCCCGACAGGCGGCGGAAGCCTCCCTGGCGTCCTACCAGGTGGGGAGCCTGGGGTTCGAGCGGCTCTATCAGAACCAGATCGCCGCGTATAACGCTGAGCTCACCCTGCAGGAATATCTGAAAGACTTTGAAGAAAACTGGGCAGAGTTGGAGTGGCTGGTGGGCGCCGAACTCCCCCGGCCACCTGGAGGTAAACCATGAGTCCGTCTTCCCGAAGTGGGTTCTGGGGGGGACTTGGGCTGGTCCTGGTCCTGGGCATGCTGGCGGGATTATATTTCTCCGGCATAGTGCCCCTGCCCTTCCGCCAGGCAAAACCGAAGGCCCTCTGTTATGTCTCGCCCAAGAATCCTAATTATATCAAGGAGGCGCCGGGCAAGGACCCGGAGGGCAATGAACTGGTGCCGGTCTATCCCACCGGGACACCGGGCCAGCCACCTTTGGCGCTGACGCCTCCGACGGCTCCCACGGCACCGGCGCCCGGCGCGCCCGCGGAAGCTCAAAAGGGGCGCAAGATCAAGTACTGGGTGTCGCCCATGGACCCCGGCTACATCCGGGACAAGCCCGGCAAGGCCCCGTGCGGTATGGACATGGTGCCGGTCTATGAGGAAGCGGGAGAAGAGGCCCCGGGCACCATCAGGGTGTCCCCGGCCACCATCCAGTCCATGGGAGTGCGGACCGCCAAGGTGGAGGTGCGGCCCCTGTCCCGGCTCACCCTGGCCGTGGGGCTCGTAAATTTCAACGAACGCAACCTCTCCACCATAACCACGAAAGTGAATGGCTGGGTGGAGCGTCTCTACGTCAATGCCACGGGGGATTCGGTGCGCAAAGGCCAGACCCTGCTCAGCATCTATAGCCCGGAGCTGGTCTCGAGCCAGGAGGAATACCTCCTGGCCCTGCGCAACCTCAAGGCCATGAAGAACAGCCCGGTAAAAGAGTTGGCGGAGGGGGCCCAGCGCCTGGCCGCGGCCTCCCGTCGCCGCCTGGCGTATTTCGACATCAGCGCCGGCCAGATCGCCGAACTGGAGCGCACCGGCCAGGTCAGGAAGCACCTGAGGCTCTTCTCCCCGGCCAACGGCATCGTCACCAAGCGCATGGTGACCCAGGGGATGTATGTCCAGGCCGGGATGCCGCTCCTGGAAGTGGCCGACCTTTCCACCATCTGGGTCGATGCGGACATTTACCAGTACGAGCTGCCCTGGATCAAGGTGGGCCAACCAGTTACCATGACCCTGGATTATCTGCCCGGCGAGACCTTTCGGGGCAAGATTGACTATATCTATCCCTACCTGAAAGAAGCCACCCGCACCGCACGGGTCCGCCTGCGCTTCCCCAACCCGCAGCTCAAGCTCAAGCCGGAGATGTTCGCCCAGGTAAAGATCGAATCCCCGGTGGCCCATAATGCGGTGGTGGTGCCGGCGGACGCGGTGTTGGACACCGGTCTTAAGCAGCACGTGTTCATCGCCCTGGGCCAGGGCCGCTTCGAGCCGCGGGAGGTCAAGCTAGGGGTGCTGGGCAATGACGGCTTCCGTGAGGTGCTCTCCGGCCTCAAGGGAGGCGAGGACATTGTGGTGTCCGCCCAGTTCATGCTGGACTCCGAGTCCAGGTTCCGGGAGGCGGTGCAGTTGATGATGCCGGGCATGGAGATGGGGGGCAAAAAGGAAGGGGAGAAGCAGCCGGCCATGCCGGGGATGAAGCTGGAAGAGAAGCCCCCGGCCGCACCGGCGCCGCCGGCCGCGATGCCCGGCATGAAAATGGAGGGGACGCCCCCGCCCGCACCGGCCATGCCGCCGGGGCATAAACCCTAAAGGTATCCTGACGCTACTATGATTGCCCGAGTCATTGATTTTGTCGCCCGAAACCGCTTCCTGGTGGTGCTGGTCACCATCCTGGTCACCGCCTGGGCTATCTTCGCCACCTACAACCTGGCGGTGGACGCCATCCCCGACCTCTCGGACGTTCAGGTGATTATCTACACCGAATATCCCGAGCAGGCCCCCCAGATTGTCGAAGACCAGGTGACTTACCCCCTGGCCACCGCCATGCTGGCGGTGCCCAAGGCCAAGGTAGTGCGCGGATTTTCGCAATTCGGGGCTTCCTTTGTTTACGTCATCTTTGAGGACGGCACCGACATCTACTGGGCCCGGTCCCGGGTGCTGGAATACCTCAATTATGTCCGGGGTAAATTGCCCGCCAGCGTCAACCCAAGCCTGGGCCCCGACGCCACCGGGGTGGGGTGGGTCTATGAGTATATGGTAGAAGACCCCACCGGCCAGCATGACCTGGCGCAGTTGCGCAGCATCCAGGACTGGTATCTGCGCTACCAACTGCAGAAGGTGCCGGGGGTGTCCGAGGTCGCCAGCATCGGCGGCTTTGTCAAGCAATACCAGGTAGTGGTGGACCCCAACACCCTGGCCTCCTATGGCATCCCCCTCTCTAAGATCAAACAGGCCATTCAAATGTCCAACCAGGACACTGGCGGCCGGGTGGTTGAACATGCGGAGACCGAGTACATGGTCCGGGGGCTGGGCTATATCAAGAGCCTTCAGGACGTGGGAAATATCGTGGTGGGCGCGGACCGCAAAGGCACGCCGGTGATGATCAAGGACATCGGCATCGTGCGCCTGGGGCCGGATCTGCGCCGGGGTCTGGCGGAGGCCAACGGCCAGGGCGAGGTCGTCGGCGGCATCGTCATCGCCCGTTTCGGGGAAAATGCCCGGGCGGTCATCGACGGGGTCAAGGCGAAGCTCAAGGAGCTGAAGACCGGGTTGCCGCCGGGAGTGATTATTACCCCGGCCTACGACCGCGCCAACCTGATCGACCGGGCGGTGGAAAACCTGACCCACAAGCTCATCGAAGAGATGATCGTGGTGGCCCTGGTCTGCGTCCTGTTCCTGCTGCACTTTCGCAGTTCCCTGGTGGCCATCGTCACCCTACCCCTGGGGGTGCTGATCTCCCTGGGCATCATGTATGAGGCGGGTATCAGCGCCAACATCATGAGCCTGGGGGGCATCGCCCTGGCCATCGGGGTGATGGTGGACGCGGCGGTGATCATGATCGAGAACGCTCACAAGCACATCGAGCATGCGCCGCCCGACGCTCCCCGGGGCCCCTTGATCCTGGAGGCGGCCAAGGAAGTGGGGCCGTCGCTCTTTTTCTCCCTGCTGGTCATCACCGTCTCCTTCATGCCCATCTTTGCCCTGACGGGCGAAGGCGGCCGTCTCTTCAAGCCCCTGGCCTACACCAAGACCTTCGCCATGGCCGGGGCCTCGCTGTTGGCCATTACCCTGGTACCCATCATGATGTTGGCCTTCCTCCGGGGCAAAATCCCGGCGGAATCCAAAAATCCCCTCAACCGGGTGGCCCAGGCCGTCTATCACCCTCTCCTGGCGGGAGTGCTGCGGTTCCCCATCATTGCCATCCTAGCGGCGGTGGTCCTGGTGCTGGTCACGATATATCCCTTTTCCCAGTTGGGTTCCGAGTTCATGCCACCGATCAACGAAGGCGACCTGTTGTACATGCCCACCACCATGCCGGGGATCTCCATCACCGAAGCGAAGAACATCCTGCAGCAAACCGATCGCATCATCCGCACTTTCCCGGAGGTGGAGAACGTCTTCGGTAAGGCCGGCCGGGCTGAGACGGCCACCGACCCGGCGCCCTTGAGCATGATCGAGACCACCATCCGCCTCAAGGACCCCAAGGAGTGGCCGCCGGGGGTGACCATGGAAGGGCTCATCCGGCAGATGGATGAGGCCGTCAAGTTCCCAGGCCTCTCCAACTCCTGGGGCTATCCCATCAAGATTCGCATCGACATGCTGTCCACGGGGATTAAGACCCCCATCGGTTTGAAGATCACCGGCCCCGATCTGGAGGAGCTGAACCACCTGGGAACCATGGCCGAAGCCATCTTCAAAGAGATTCCAGAGACCGCCAGTGCCTTTGCGGAGCGGGTTACGGGGGGCTACTATCTCGACTTCGACATCAACCGCCTTGCAGCCGCCCGCTATGGCCTGACGGTGGGGGACGTCCAGGATGTCATCGCCACCGCCCTGGGGGGCATGACCCTCACCCAAACGGTGGAAGGTCTCGAGCGCTACCCGGTAAACCTGCGTTATTTCCAGGACTTCCGCGAAAATCTGCCGGCCCTGCGCCGGGTGCTCATTCCCACCATGAACGGGGCCCTGGTGCCCATGGAGCAGGTGGCGGACCTCAAGATCCACCAGGGTCCGGACATGATCCGTAGCGAAAACGCCCGGAAGTCCGCCTGGGTTTATGTGGATATCAAGGATATTGACGTCGGCTCTTACATTAAAAAGGCCCAGGCGCTCATCGCCGAAAAACTCAAAATGCCGCCGGGGTATTCCTATTTCTGGAGCGGCCAGTTCGAATACATGGAGGCGGCCCGGAAGCGCCTGACGATCATCATCCCCATCACCCTGGCCATCATCTTTTTCATCCTCTATATCAACACCCAATCCATCGCCAAGGTCATGATCGTGCTTCTGGCGGTGCCCTTTTCCCTGGTGGGGGCCATCTGGCTCCTCTACCTGTTGGGGTATCACATCAGCGTGGCGGTGATCGTGGGGCTCATCGCCCTGGCGGGGCTGGACGCGGAAACGGGGGTGGTGATGCTGCTCTACCTGGACATCGCCTACCACCGGGCGCAAAAGGAAGGCCGGCTCCTCACCTACCGGGACACGGAAGACGCGGTCATGGAAGGCGCGGTGCAGCGGCTGCGGCCCAAGCTCATGACGGTGATGGCCATCCTGGTGGGCCTGGCGCCGCTCATGTATGGCAGCGGCACCGGCTCCGAGGCCATGAAGCGCATCGCCGCCCCCATGGTGGGCGGGGTGATCACCTCGTTCCTCCTGGAACTGTTCATCTACCCGTCCATCTATCTGCTGTGGAAGTGGCACTTCGAAGTGAAGCGGCAAAAGTTTCCTAATCCGTGAGCCACCATCAAAGTCATTGACCGGGATTTTTTTCTGCTTATCTTAAAAGTCACATACTGTGTAAAAGGAGGGGAATTTATGCGGTCAAAAATTATTATCTTAACTGTGGCCTTGCTGGTGATTCCCGGACTTTCAGCCGCCCAGATGCATGGTGGGTCCATGCAGGGCGGAGGCCAGCACATGATGGGCGGCCAGGGGATGAGCCAATGCGGGATGCAAAACATGGACATGATGAACAACATGATGAATGAGATGCATCAGATGATGGGCCAGGGGCATATGACTCCGGGGCAGCGAAACCAAATGCAGGGTATGATGAACCAGATGGGGCAGATGCAGCAGCAGATGTCCGGCCCCCAGAATCCCCAGATGGAACAACAACAGCAAAAACAGCTTCAGGAAATGCAGCAGCGCTGGAACACCATGAAAGGCCAGATGGAGCATCAACATTAATTTGAAGAGCGCCACGCCTCCTCATTGGTAAGTGCTTAAGTTTGTTCTTTATCAGGACGTTGATCCAGGGCCTCACCTCTGCCGCATTTTTGCACAATGATTTAACCAGTTAAGTCTGGTGCAGATTATTTGCTCATGGGGTCTTATGGGTTATTCGCGGCTCATATGGTTTACCCTGGGAGGAATAGTCGCAGGCTACCTGTTGATGCACCCGTTTGCCATGTTGGCCTATGTCTTGGATTCCCAGCACCCGCAAGCGTCCTTGGGGTTCAATGCCTGGGGACACCAGATGCACCTGGCTTTCAGCCCCGAGATGTTGGTCATGGGCGGTGCCTTTGCCTTGATGGGGGGAATCTCCGGGTTTTGTCTGGGAGCCTGGTCCCTCCAGAAAGAGCGGTGGCTGGCGGAGAAGTTGGAGTCCCAGCAGCGCCTGGTCGCTCTGGAAACCATGAGGCAATTGATGGTGACCCTGGCTCACTATATCCGCAACTCTAATATGGTGATCGGGGGGTTTAGCGCCCACCTGTTGAAAGACAATTCAGACGTGGGTTCCGCTCAGAAATTGCAAATGATCCAGCAGGCTTCCCGGGAAATCGAGGCGGTGATCAATGCCCTGCAAAATCTAACGGAAATCAGCACCGTCGAATATACCACCAAAGGGCAGGCCAGGATGATCGACCTGAAAAAGGAACTAGAGGCTCATTTTTCCAAAAAGGCGACTACGGAGTAGCATGAACTCTGAAGAAATCAGGCTTGAAGTCATAGAGGCCCCAACCCGTAGAGAAAAAACCTGGTTCTATCCCTGGCTAGGCCTCCTATTTGGCATGGCCCTCGGCATCTTTATCGGCCATCCGCTCTCTATGCTGGTGCATGACTTTTACAACTCCATCAATACCGGGACCCCGGTAGATGTTCCCGGCGACCTCTTTCATAGCTTCCACTGGCACATGTGGCCCATGATGCTTATTTTCGCCGCATTCGGAGGCCTAGGTTGGGGTTTTATCGGCCTCATTTTGCAGCGTCTCCAGGAGAGTCGCTTACGCCTGGACACCTTGCACCAGGAATTCGAGCTTCAGGTGGCCACGCTAAGGCATCACTACAAAAATCTGGCCATAGGTATCCATGGCTTTGCCGGGCGCATCAAGAAGAAACTGATGAATCTGGATAGGTCCTGGCGCGATTGTCTGGTCGAGGGCAAATGCCCTACCTACGAGGGCTTGCATCCCCAACTCGAATCTTTAAGCCATAATGCAACCATCCTCGAAGAAGCCGCCCAACGCCTGATGCATACCTTAAGTGAGGAAGTTCTGTTCTTGAAAGCTTTAACCAGCGAGGCTTTAACTCCGGGCCTTCAAGATTTCTATCCTTTCTTGAGTCACTGCATCGAAGACCTTTTGGGGATGCGCTTCCGAGAAAAAGAGATTCAGATCGAAATCAATGGTCAGCCCCCGGAAAATTGCCGGGAATCAATGGTTTTTCCATTCGAGCCCCACACCATGGAGGTCATCTTACAGAATATCCTGGGTAACGCCATGCGCTATGGCGACCATATTGGCATAGGGGTGACGGATTTGAGCGACCGCCTGCGGGTTGAGGTCCGGGATAATGGCCCTGGCATGGATATCCGGGAGCTTAAGCGCCATCTCGTAACCTCCTGGGAACGACGGGAGGCCGAGAGCACCCATTTGGGTCTGCGGGTGACCATCCACCTGCTGGCCAAAATGGGTGGAACCTTATCAGCCTGGAGCCGACCAGGGGCGGGCGCCATGTTTAGCATCGAATTCCCTAAGCACCCCGCCAGGGTGCCTTAATTAAAAAGAGAAGGTCAAGGGGCGGCAGAATGCCGGCCACGCCGGCAAGGATGCCGGGTAATTTCCAGGATTACCGCTCTCCGGCGATGGTCGGAGGCTTGAAGCCAAAAAGGAGGACAACCATTATATGAAAAAGATCATGGCGTTAATGGTGTGGTGTATCGTTCTGGCCCTGGTGGCCCCGGCGCTGGCCCAACCCGGGGCAGGGGGCGGCATGGGCATGGGCGGCGGTATGGGTCCCCAGTTGTACAATCCCCAGACCGTCACCACGGTCACCGGCTCGGTGGAAAAGCTGGAAGAGTTGCCCAGCATGGGGCGGGGCGGCGGCCGGGGCATGATGTACCGGGGCGCGCTCCTGAAGACGGACAAGGGGAGCCTCATGGTGCACCTGGGTCCGGCCTGGTATCTGGAGCAGCAAAAGTTCGCGCTACAGGCCGGGGACACGCTGGAAGTCACCGGGTCGCAAGTCACCCTCAACCACCAGCCGGCGATTATCGCCCAGGACGTCAAGGTGGCCGGCAAGACCTTGAACCTGCGGAACGACCAGGGGATACCGGTCTGGCGGCGCATGGGTCCCGGCGGCGGCATGGGACCGGGGGGCGGTATGGGTCCCGGCGGAGGTCAGGGGAGAGGTTCCGGCGGCACGTAACCGACACGGACTGATTCCCGCCCGTTGCGCAGGCCACTCGACCCCTGGAGCCTTACCCGGTGGAGGGCCGGTTTCCCGACCCTCCACGCCTCTCCTTCTGCCCCGCCGGTAATTGAACCTGTCACCCGGGGCGACCTTTACATCAACCGAATAATGCTTATGTTTTGCCAAGGGGCAGATTTGGCCGCCGCCTTTACGGCTTGACGAACCGCGCTCGGGGCCGAGTCTATTCTTCAATCCCGAATTGCCGCCGGTGGCCCAGGAGGTGGAGGAGGTCATAACCCGGATCATGCAAGATCAGGCGTGAACTGCGAGGAGACCGATGATGACCAGGCAATGGTGGAGAACCGCAGGATGGTGGCTGATGCTGCTGGTGTTCCTGGCCGGGTGCGCCGCCTCGGCGGGGTACCGCAGCCCCGAGTATGAGGGATCATACTATAGCGATGTTCCTCCCTCCTTTTATGGCAATGACCCACAGCTGCAGCAATGGTACACCGCGCCTTATTGGAGGCCCGACGCCACTCCTTAAATCCTTGGCCAGGGGGCATGAGGGTGAGAAAGCGGGGTTGCTTACTCAGGTATTGGACAGGAGAGGAGAAAGGTAGGTGCCGCCGCGCCTGAGGGTGGCGATGGCGGAAAGCAGTTCTTTATCCACTTCCTCTTTCAGGAGATAGCCCTCGGCGCCGGCCCGCCTGGCCTGATCCACATATTCCCGCCGGTTGTGCAACGTCAGGATCAGCACCTTGATCTCGGGATAGCCGGCCTTGATCAGGCGGGTGGCTTCAATCCCCCCCAGGTGCGGCATGGAGACATCCAGGATGACCAGCTGGGGGACGCTTTCCTTTAAGAATTCCAGAAGTTCCAGCCCATCATCCAGTTCCCCCACCACTTTTAGTTCAGCGCTTTCTTCAATGATACGTCTGATACCGCGACGCACCAGGGGATGGTCATCCACCAACAAAATTTCATAAAAGAACGGCGTGACTTGACCCATCACGTTGTAATCGCCATAGTTCTCAGAGAGGGGCGACATAAGCCGATTATCCTTGCAAGGTTCGTGATCCATGCCCAGAGAGCATCATTAAACCTGAGTATGAATATATTCAATGATAGGGTCACTTATTCCTGTTAAAATGGAAATCGGTAATAATACCTATTTTTTCGCAGGAAAATAGGGAAACCCGACTCAGGATATCCCCCGAACGCAGCTGAAATAGGATACTCGTGGTATGGCCGCCTTGATCCCCGGGAATTTGCACACCACCGCCATGGCCATCCTGCCCCATACCCAGGTGGAGCCGGCCCTGGAACTGGCGCTCTCCCTGGACATCCCCTTCTGGCCCCAGTTGCCGCACATGAGCTACTACGAGGATATGTATGTCCAGGCGGCGGAACACTTTCCGGGCATCCGGCTCAATCCTGCGGAAAACCGCCTCCGGTTCGATACGGCCACCTTTTTGGCGGAAATGGAGCAGCTCCTGGAGCATTGGGACGACCTGACCTATTTCGATATCTCTCCTGCGTACTCCGCGGTCTATCACCGCTTTCTGGAAATGGACCTCAGCGGTTATATCGCCATCCGGGGGCAGTTGGAAGGCCCCATCAGTTTCGGTTTGAAGATCCTGGATGAAAACGACCGGCCGCTGATCTTCAACGACGAGGTGCGGCCCCTCCTGATCGACTTCATGGCCCGCCGGGTGCAGTCCCAACTGACCCGGCTGAAGGCCAAACACCCCGGGGCCTTTATGTTCGTGGACGAGCCGGGGCTGCAGTTTATTTTCAGCTCCGTGTCCGGCTATGTCGACTACCGGGCCAAAGAAGACCTGGACCGGTTCCTGGCCCAGATCGATCGGCCCCGGGGCATCCATCTGTGCGGCAATCCCGATTGGGAATTTCTCCTCAATCGCGATCTGGATATCCTGTCAATGGATATTTACACTAACGGCGAGGTCTTCCGGTGCTACGGCCAGGCCGTGCGCCGGTTCCTGGCGCGGGGCGGGGTGCTGGCCTGGGGCCTGGTCCCCACGGGCTTTGAGGCCTTCACCCAGGAGTCCCAGGACCATCTGATGGCGTATCTGGAGGACCTGTGGCCCACCCTGCTGGCCGCCGGGATTGACCGGGACCAGATGCTGGCCCAGAGCCTGCTGGCCCCGGCCACCTGCTGCCTTATTAACCCGGACCGGGAAAAGACGGTGGCCGAGGCCTATGCCTGGCTCCGGGAGCTGTCGCACCGGCTGCGGGACAAGTACCGTCTGGAGTAAGGTCGGACCATCTTCTTATGACTGCACAGCAGACCCCGGCCATCGTCTTAACGGTGCGAGATTACGGCGAAGCGGACCTCTTGGTGACCTTTCTCACCCCCGGGCAGGGTCCGGTCACCGGCATCGCCAAGCACGCCAAGAAAAGCCGCCGGCGCTTCGCCCACTGCCTGGAACCTCTGAGCCGGGTGGTGTTTTTCCTGTCGCCCCGTCCCGGCCGGGACCTGGAATTCCTGCAGAAAGGGGAGTTGGTCCGGTCGTTCCCGGCCCTGCGCCGGGATCTGAAGCGCCTGGGCGCGGCCGCGCTGCTGGCGGAGGTGGCGGGCCTCATGGCCGGGCCCCCGGAGGCCTACCAGGATATTTTCACCGCCCTGGAAGAGGCCCTGGCCTTGCTGGAGCAGGGGTTGCCCCCCGACTCGCTGCTACCCGCGTTTCTGCTGCACCTCCTGGGTCTGGGGGGCTATAGGCCGCGCCTGCACCGCTGCGGCGTCTGTGGGGCCGAACCACCCGAGCCGCCCCTGTCCTTCAGCCTGCCCCAGGGGGGCGTGGTCTGCGGGACCTGCAGCCGGGAAGCCGCCCGGCCTTTGCTGCCCCTGAGCCCCGGCCTCTGGAAACTGCTGCGCCTGGCCCAGGACCTGCCCCGGGATAAACTCTCGCGCCTGCGCTTGCCGCCCCAGCAGCGCGACCAGAGCCTGGCAATCTTCAAGGCCTTTCTGCGCTACCACCTGGGGAAGGAGCCGAAATCCTGGGCTTTTTGGGAGAAGGTCACCCGGCCTCACGGGGCGAGTGGGGCGGCGTCTACCAAAGCCCCCTCTCCCCCCAACGGGGGGAGAGGGTCGGGGTGAGGGGACGTGATTGTTTACGTTGCGTTATTTAGAAGTCATGAACTAAGGGCGCGAGATTTTCATCCTGAGGGTTCATATGCCTGATGTCTCGATGATTTCGCAACACATCACCCCTTTCATGGTTCCCGGCCTCTTTGTCCTGCTCCTGGCCCTGGAATCCTTGCGGCCCCTGCGCCGGCGCAAGCGGGCCCGGGGGCGGCGCTATCTGGTGAACGGCGCCCTCACCGGCCTGGGCTTCATCACGGGGGTGCTCACCGTCAGGCCGGTGGCCTTGGGGGGCGCGGCCTGGGCCGAAGCCCACGGTTTCGGCCTGTTGCACCTAACGTTGCTACCCCTCTGGGTGCAGGTGCTCGCCGGGGTCCTCCTCATGGACCTCACCTTCTATTACTGGCACCGCCTCAACCACACGCAACCGCTCCTGTGGCGCTTTCACAACGTCCACCACGCCGACCCGGACATGGATGTGACCACCTCATTCCGGTTTCACTGGGGCGAGGTGCTGTACTCCACGGCCTTCCGCCTCCTCCAGGTGGGGCTCATCGGGGTCCTGCCGCTCACCTACGTCATCTATGAGGTGGTGTTCAATGGCGCCACCATGTTCCACCACAGCAACCTGCGCCTGCCGGTGGCGTGGGAACGGCGAATCAACCGCATCTTGGTCACGCCCCGGATGCACGGGGTGCACCACTCCGTCGTCGGCCGGGAGACCAACTCCAATTACTCGGTGATCTTCAGTTGGTGGGACCGGCTGAACCGGAGCCTGAAGCTCAATGTCGGCCAAAGAGACATCATCATCGGGGTTCCAGGCTACCTCTTGCCCGGGGACAACCGGATTCTTCCCATGCTGGCCCTACCCTTCCATAAGCCGCGGCCGTACTGGCGCTGGCCCAGCGGCAAGGCGTCGGCTAGAAAAATATGTGAAGTCAATGATACTGATTTTATGGTAGAATGATTTAAGGTCAAATTTTCACCGATTTGAAATAGACATTATTTTAGAAAATCCGAGATTCTTTTCTAGCTTCAAAGTGGGAGGTCGAATGGTTCCACATATTAAACAGGTGCGAATCAGAAATTACAAGAGCATTGGCCAACTCTCGGTGAATTTGGAGCCTTTTACTGTTTTAGTTGGACCTAATGGCTCAGGAAAGAGTAATTTCATCGATGCTCTATCATTTGTGAAGGATTGCCTCGCAGATTCATTAGAATCTGCATTTAGGAAGCGCGGTGGAATAGGCGCTGTGCGGCGTCGCTCCGCCGGTCATCCTACTAGTATAGAAATCAGTATTATCATGGATTTAGGGAATAGTGAATTGGCTTCTTATTCCTTTAAAATTTCTGCTATGTTCGAGAAGAAATTTGAGGTAGCTTTTGAGCGATGTGAAGTGCATGGCCTTTTAAGAAAACAAAATGAATTTAGAATTGAGAAAGGTCAATTCGTTAAGGAAATACCCGGCATAAGGCCCAAAGTATCACTAGATAGACTTGGTTTATATGCCGCCTCCGCAACCGAAGAATTCCGCCCTGTTTACGATTTTCTTACTTCTATGAGATTCTATTCTATTATCCCAAAGGAATTACGAGAGTTGCAAGAATCAGATACCGGAGATTACCTTGATCGTGAAGGTAGCAACGCTGCCGCTATTCTAAAACGTCTCAAAGAAGATAAACAATTATCTTGGCGCTATGAGCGTCTTTGCAGCCTGCTCTCAAAAGTAGTACAAGGCATAAAAAAAGTTGAATATCATGCTGTAGGACAAAAAGAAACGATTCAAATCAAGCAGGACGTTGGCACTAAACACCCATGGACGTTTGACGCGCTTAACATGTCGGATGGAACCTTGCGAATACTAGGATTGCTTCTGGCGGTTTATCAACCTGGATTTCACTCTGTTATTGCCATTGAGGAGCCCGAGTCAACTGTACATCCCGCGGTTACGGAATTAATCATTGAAGTACTTATGGATGCGGCAAACGAAAGGCAGGTTCTCATAACCACGCATAGTCCAGATATCTTGGATTATAAGTACATTAAAGACTCTCAAATAAAAATAGTTACAATAGAAAATTATAGTACACTAATCGCTTCGTTGTCTCAATCCAGCCGGGAAGCAATCAGGCAACATTTATATACTGCTGGAGAACTATTACGTTCAGGTGAATTAACCCCTGACATTGAGACTGCTAAAGAAGAATCAGCTAAACAATTAAGATTATTTCCATCCCAAAGTAGGGCTAAGAATGAATTCGGCAATTCTCCCCATAGTTGAAGGCCAATCAGAAGTTGAATCTGTGCCCATCTTATTGCGCAGAATTCGCGATCAAATGCAAGCATTTAATATTCAGATTTCCAGGCCATGGCGGGTTAAGCGTAATAAAGTTGTCAAACAAGGTGAATTGGAAAGGGCAATAACCCAGGGGATCAGAGACCGTAGTAATATTGGCGCAATATTACTACTCTTGGATGCTGAGGATGATTGTCCGGCTGCACTAGCGCCAGAACTTTTAGAAAGATCCAGACAAACAACCCACTTGCCAGTGGTAGTGGTTTTAGCAAACATTGAGATGGAAGGATGGTTTCTAGGCGGCAAAGAGTCTTTGCGGGGTATATGTGGTATCGAGCCAAATGCCGTCGCCCCCCCAAATCCTGAAAGCATACGGGGTGCAAAAGAAAGACTTAGCAAAAATATGGGGCACGGCAGAAGATATCTCGAAGTTGACGACCAACCTGCCTTCGCCGCACATCTAGATTTTAACCTTACCCGAAGTCGCTGTCGCTCATTTGAGAAATTTTTGACTGAAGCTCAAAACCTCTTCTCAATATTGCTCATGAATTGATTAGTTCAACCTGATTTTCTTCGCATTTACCCCCATCTTGCGCCGCCCCCAGAGCGCCCTTATCTTTTAGAGAAACCAGGCCGGCGGTAATTCTACATCGGGCCGATAACTAATTTCTCAGGAGATACTGCCATGCCGTTGGAGAAGCGTTTGAAAGGCAAGCGCGTGGCGATCTTGGCCGAGGATTTTTATGAGGACCTGGAGTTATGGTATCCGCTGCTGCGCCTGCGGGCAGAGGGGGCCGAGACGGTGGTGGTGGGACCAGGCGAGGCCCCCGAACACCACGGCAAGTACGGTTACCCCGTAACCGTGGGTAAGGCCGTCCGGGACGTGGACGTGGAACAGTTCGACGGGGTCATCATCCCCGGGGGGTATGCCCCGGATCGCCTGCGCCGCCACGGGGCCATGGTCAAGTTCGTGCGGGAGATGGCCCACCACCGCAAGGTCGTGGCCGCCATCTGCCATGGTCCCTGGATGCTGGCCTCCGCCGAAGTGGTGGCCGGGAAAACCGTCACCTGCTTCTTTTCGATCAAGGATGACCTGGTCCATGCCGGGGCCACCTACCAGGATGCCGAAGTGGTGGTGGACGGCAATCTCATCACCTCCCGGCAGCCCGCGGACCTGCCGGCCTTTTGCGAAGCCATCATTGCCGCCCTGGGAGGCGAGGTCCGGTGTCCCACGTGCCAGATGGTCCTGTAGCGCGGCCAGCCCTGGGGTTAGTGGGACAGCCCCGGGACAGGCCATGGGACATTTCTCGGAGGCGATTCAGCTAATTCATTAATTTATCAATAATATTAAGTCCATACCCTTTTGGCCTTTCTGGCCGGAATCTTGCTTTGCTTAGCCTGGACCGTAGCCGGGAGCGGCCGTGCTCTGGAAATCACGAGCCCGGCCGGCCGCAGGGGCCTCCCCTGCCCTCCCGGCCAGGCGCAAGCAATGGATGGACGCAAGGGCATCGATTTTTGGGAAGCAGCCAGGCAGGTTCTCGGGACCGAGGGCGAGAACCTGGACCGGGCCCTGGTAGCCGGCTTGATGCTGGAGGTGATCCTGGAGTCGGCCGGCGCTCCGGATGATCCCCAGGCCCGCCGCCATGAGGTCAAAGCCCGTCTGAAGGACACCATGGTGACGTATCTGGCGGGCCGGGTCACCCTGGACCGCTTCCGCCACCTGCTCCGCCAGGTGGATCATTACTTCCCCGTGTATTATCCGCTGATCACCACCGGCCGGCCCGAAACCCCGGAGGCGCCGGCGCGCCGGGCGCAGGCATCTCCGGTCTTAGAGGCTCCACCCCTGCCGGCCCGGGGGTTGCGGGAAGACCGGCTGCGCGCCTGGCTGGAGGATAAAGCGGGGGAGCTCCTGCCCCGACGGCCGCACCGCAAGGTGCATCCGGATAAGCTCCGGGAGTTTCTGCGCGGCACCCAGGGGGGCTGGTTCCGGCTCAAAGACTTTGAACAACACTTCGCGGTGGATCGCAAGACCGCCTGGGAATACCTGCAGAAACTCCGAGGCGCCGGCTTGCTGCGCCACAACCGCCAGCACTCGGCCGCGGTCCGGTACGCCCTGGAGACCCGCTTCCTGGTGGTGCGGGCCGAGGCCCTGGAACCCCGGGTGCGGGAAGCGCTGGCCGACTTCCCCCGGGACCTGGCGAGCCGGGTCTGCGACTGGCTCATGGCCACCGGCGGGGAGGCCTTCCGGGAAGCGGAGTGGCACGGCTGGCTACCGCCCCGCCAGGGCCAGCCGGTCCTGACGTGCCTGCAAGCCGCGGGTCTGGTGGTCATGGTAGGCCGGGAGAGGTATCGGCTGCGGCGCGGTTGGCTCCGAGACTAACCTGGCGTTTATACTGAGAAAAACTCAATGAAGGTACCCAAGCAGAGCTTGGGCCACAATGCCCGTTCCCAAGCAGGGGCTTGGGAACGAGGACTCAAGGGGGGGTAGGGGGGATTTTATAACCATCTGAAAATCCCCCTAAATCCCCCTTTTTCAAAGGGGGACTTAAGTTTCCCAAGCCATACTTTCTGGCCTGTTTTTACGTCAAGTTAATTGCGCAACAATACTCTAGTGATCGTGCGGCCCGCCGAGGTTCCATAGACAAGTACAGAAAATTGCAAAGCATGTTTGACCCCTGGGGCGCCTTTGTGCTATCTTTAACGAATGTCTATCAGGGAGGAGCCCAGGCTGCAATGATCCGTGATGTCGAACATGAAACCATGCCCCGGGAGGACCTGGAGGCTTTACAGCTCAAGCGTCTGCAGGCGGTGGTGGAACGGGTCTACCACTTGGTGCCGTTTTATCGCCGGCGCATGGACGAGTTAGGGGTCAAGCCGGAACATGTCCGCACCCTGGGGGATTTGCGTCATCTGCCTTTCACCACCAAGCAGGACCTGCGGGACAACTATCCCTTCGGCATGTTTGCGGTGCCCATGGACCAGGTGGTCCGGATTCACGCCTCGTCCGGGACCACCGGCAAGCCCACGCCGGTGGCCTATACGCAGCGGGACCTGGACACCTGGTCGGAATTGATGGCCCGGACCCTGGCGGCGGCGGGCACCCACCGGGGCGATATCGTACACAACGCCTACGGCTACGGCCTGTTTACCGGCGGCCTGGGCTTTCACTACGGCGCCGAACGCCTGGGGGCCGCGGTCATCCCGGTGTCCGGCGGCCAGACCCGGCGGCAGATCATGCTGCTCCAGGACTTCGGCCCCACGGTCATCGTCTGCACCCCCTCTTTCGGCCTCTATCTCGGGGAGGTGGGCCGGGAGATGGGCGTCGATTTCAGGCAGCTGAAGCTCCGGGTGGGTATCTTCGGGGCCGAGCCCTGGACCGAAGGGATGCGGGTCGAGATCGAAAAACAGTTGGGTCTGGACGCGGTGGATATTTACGGGCTGTCGGAAATCATCGGGCCGGGGGTGAGCGTGGAGTGCATCGAAGCCAAGGCGGGCCTCCACCTGTTTGAAGACCACTTCCTGCCGGAAATCATCAACCCCGCCGATTTGTCGCCGGTCCCCCCCGGGGAGATGGGCGAGCTGGTGATCACCACCCTCACCAAGGAGGCCGTGCCGCTCTTGCGCTACCGCACCCGGGACGTCACCTCGCTGAATTATGCCCCGTGCCGCTGCGGCCGCACCCTGCTGCGGATGCACCGGCTGCGGGGCCGTTCGGACGACATGCTGATCATTCGGGGAGTGAACGTCTTCCCCTCCCAGATCGAGTCCGTACTCATGGAAACCCCGGGAGTAGCGCCCCACTACCAGCTCATCGTGGACCGGGAGGGACAGTTGGATACCCTGGAAGTCCAGGTGGAAGTGGATGAAGCTACCTTTTCGGATGAAGTCAAGCAATTGCAGGCGCTGGCCCAGAACATCCAGAGGAAGATCAAGGACTACTTCACCGTGTCCGTCAAGGTCAAGCTGGTGGAGCCCCGCAGTATCGCCAGGAGTGAAGGCAAGGCCAAACGGGTCATCGATAAGCGCCAGCTTTAAATACGGTTTTCTGTTTTCGGTTAAAGCCAATGAACTGATCGCAATGGTTAATACTCTTTCACAAGCTACTGCTTGGGAACCAGAAATTAAGGTAGGAACCCTATGAAAGTCGAACAGATCTCGGTATTTTTAGAGAACAAGGCCGGCCGTCTGGCGGAGGTCACCCGGGTCCTGGGCGAAGCCGGGATCAACATCCGGGCCCTGTCTCTGGCGGACACCACCGATTTCGGCATTTTGCGTCTCATCGTGGACCAGTATACCCGAGCCCGGGAGGTCCTGAAGGGCAAAGGCTTCACCGTGGGTATGACGGAGGTGGCGGCGGTGGAGGTGCCGGACCGTCCCGGAGGATTGGGGTTGGTGCTCCAGATCCTGGCCAAGGCCGGAGTCAACGTGGAATATATGTACGCCTTCGTGCAGCACAGCGGGAAGAACGCAGTGATCATCTTCCGCTTCGACAACCTGGAACAGGCCATCGCATTGCTCCAGAAGGAAGGCATTCACATCTATAAGGGTGAGGAAGTCTATCGACTTTAAACTCATTGGGGAGGTAGGGCTTATGAAGACAAAGGTAATTCTGGTCGGCGTGACTCTGGCCCTGGCAGGTTTGGTTTTCTGCTTCTTGGGCTGCGGCGGTACCCAAAAGACGGCGCCGTACGTGGTGGGGGGCATCTTCTCCATCAGCGGCCCGGCCTCGTATCTGGGGGAGCCGGAACGCAATTCCATGCAGATGGTAGCCGATGAAGTGAATGCCAAGGGCGGCATCAATGGGCATCCCCTGAAGGTGGTCATTTATGACGACGAAGGGGACGTGACCAAAGCCCGCCTCCATGCCACCAAGCTGGCCCAGGACAAAAGTGTCCTGGCCGTTATCGGCCCCAGCATCACCCCTTGCTCCATGACCGTCCTGGAAATCACCCAGAAGGCCAAACTGCCTTTGATTTCCTGCGCCGCGGCCGCGGGCATCACCGCCCCGGCCAAGGACCGTTTCTGGGTATTTAAAACGGCCCAGACCGACGAGATGGCGGTGAGCCGCATTTATCAGTATTGCCAGAGGCATGGCATCGCCAAGGTGGCCATCCTTACCGTGTCCTCTGCCTTCGGGGTGGCGGGCAAGGAGCAATTGCTCGGCCAGGCCGCCAAGTTCGGCATCGAGGTGGTGGGGCAGGAAGTCTTCGGGGATAAAGACACTGACATGACCCCGCAGCTCACCAAGATTCGGAGCCTCCCGGCCCAGGCGGTGATCTGCTGGGGCGTCGGTCCGGCTCCGGCCCTGGTGGCCAAGAACATGAAGCAACTGGGCTTTACCATTCCCCTGATCCAGAGCCATGGCGCCGCCTCTAAGAAGTTCATCGAACTGGCCGGCGACGCGGCCGAAGGCATTATCATGCCAGCCGGCAAGCTGGTGGTCTGGCAGCAGTTGCCCGATTCCGACCCCCAGAAGGCCGTGTGCAAAGAATACGCTGAAAAGTATACGGCCAAATTCAAGGCGCCGGAATCCAGCTTCGGGGGCTATGCCTACGACGCCTTCCGGATGCTGAATCAAACCCTGGTCAAGGCCGGCAACAATCGGGATAAAATCCGCAGTGGGCTGGAAGGCATTAAAAACTTCGTGGGCGTCAGCGGCGTTTTCAACATGAGCCCGGAGGACCACAACGGCCTGAGCCCGGCGGCGTTTGTGATGGTGAAGATCCACAACGGCGGGTTCCAGCTGATCGATTAGCAGATAGCACCAGGGGTCAGGGGCAAGCGTCCGGCTGGGAGTTTTCCGCGCCGGGTTGCTGACCCCTGGCCCCTCATCCCTGACCCCTGCTCACGGAGGCAGTTCACTCCCCTTGGAGATTTTTGCCGATTCGCTGCAGTATCTCATTTCCGGCCTGACCAACGGCGCGATTTACGCCCTGATCGCCCTGGGATTCGGCATCATTTACAACACCACCACCATCATCAATTTCGCCCAGGGCGAAATGGTGATGCTGGGGGCCTTGTGCGCCATCAGCATTTACCACCTGAGCCCTTCCCTGCCCCTGGCCTTTCTGGGCGCGGTGGTGCTGGTGACCCTGGTGGGCCTGGTCTTTGAGCGCCTGGCCCTGCGCCCGGTGCGGGATCCCAGTCCCATCACCCTGATCATCATCACCGTGGGCGGCGCGGTGTTGATCAAAGGCGTGGCCATGCTCCTGTGGGGCAAAGAGGCTTACACCCTGCCGCCGTTTACCAGCAATACCCCCATCCACCTGGGACCCGCCACCATCTTGCCGCAGAACCTCTGGGTGCTGGGGATCACCGCGGTGCTGGTGGTGGCCCTGGAGGCCTTCTTCCGCCTCACCCTGGTGGGCAAGGCCATGCGCGCCTGCGCCTACAACACCCGGGCCGCCCGCCTGGTGGGGATCGCGGCGGGCCGCATGGTGCAGCTCTCCTTCGGGGTCAGCGCGGCGCTGGGGGCCGGGGCCGGCATTCTCATCGCCCCCCTTACCCTGGGGGTCTACGATATGGGCACCATGTTGGGCCTCAAGGGATTCTCCGCCGCCATTATCGGCGGCCTGGGGAGCCTGTTGGGCGGGGTGCTGGGAGGCCTGGTCCTGGGCGTGGCCGAAGCCCTGGCCACCGGTTTTATTTCCTCGGGCTACCGGGACGCGGTGGCCTTTTTCCTGCTCCTCCTGGTCCTCTTCCTCCGACCCCAGGGCCTGGTGGGAGGGCGGAAATGAATTTGCCCCGCGTTGTCAACCGCTGGCTCCTGTTCGCCGCGGTAGTCCTGGCCATTGCCCTGTGCATGGACAATGAATACTACTTTACCCTCCTCAACTTTATCGGCATCCACACCCTCCTGGTGGTGGGACTCAACCTGCTGCTGGGGTACGCCGGGCAAATCTCTTTGGGGCACGCCGCCTTTTTCGGGTTGGGAGCCTATACCTCCGGCATCCTCACCGCCACCTATGGCGTCAATCCCTGGCTGGCGATGGTGGCGGGCCTGGCGGTCTCGGGCAGCGCGGCGTTCCTGATCGGTATGCCGGCCCTGAAGCTTAGGGGCTATTACCTGGCCATGGCCACTCTGGGGTTCGGCATCATCGTGTATATTATTCTCAACGAGGCCCATGGCCTCACCGGGGGGCCTTCGGGGCTCAGTGGAATTCCCTCGTTGTCCGTGGCGGGCTTCGCCCTGAACACGCCCCATCGCCTCTACCTGCTGATCTGGCTGATCTTGGGGCTGATCCTGGCCCTGAGCGCCAACCTGATGGACTCCCGCACCGGCCGGGCCATCCGGGCCCTGCACGACAGCGAGGCCGGGGCCGAATCCCTGGGGGTGGACACCTTCCGCATGAAGCTCAAGATATTCGTGTGGAGCGCCCTGTACGCCTCCCTGGCCGGCAGCCTCTATGCCCATAGTCTTAATTTCATCGCGCCGGCGTCCTTCGGCTTCATGTTTTCCATCAAGCTGGTGACCATGGTGGTCCTGGGCGGCATGGCCAGCATCTGGGGCTCGCTCTTGGGGGCCGGGGTGCTCACCGTGCTCCCGGAATTACTCACGGTGTTTCATGATTTTGAAGTGGTGATCTACGGGGCCATCCTCATGGTGGTGATGATTTTCCTGCCCCGGGGTCTGGTCCGGGGCATCCTGGATCTCTACGAATTCCGGCGCTACAAGCGGGAAGGAGGGACTTTTAGCTGTTAGCTGTTAGCTGTTAGCTGTTAGCAGGTGAAAGATAATGAAAAGGGATGATGGAATGGTAATGTCATATAAGGATTTGGTCGCATGGAAAAAAAGTATGGAGTTGGTAACCGAGATTTATCGGGTGACTAAAGAATTCCCCAAAGAAGAAATTTTTGGCTTAATTAGCCAGGTTCGTCGGGCGGCAATATCGATCCCGAGTAACATTGCCGAAGGAAAGGCAAGATTATCCAAAGGCGAATTCCGGCAATTCCTGGGTAATGCCAGAGGGTCCCTGGCGGAGTTGGAAACCTAGGTTAAAATCGCACAAAATCTCTCTTATCTCGATGAAGCGGAAACCAACAGATTATTAACTATGGTGGAAGAGGTGGGGAAAGTTCTCAACGGGCTATTATCCGCAGTCAAGAACCAATAGCGCGTGAATCTTATCTTTTCCTAACTGCTAACGGCTAAATGCTAATTGCTAATTGCTAATTGCTAATTGCTGACTAATGAGCTTGGACCAAAACGATATATTGCTTGCACTACACGGCGTCAGCCTGGCCTTCGGCGGCCTGCAGGCCGTGGAGAAGGTGAGCTTTGACGTGGCGCCGGGGGCCATCAAGGCGGTCATCGGTCCCAACGGCGCGGGCAAAACCACCCTGTTCAACCTGGTGACGGGCTTTCTGGCCCCCCAAGAGGGCCGCATCGTGTTCCAGGGGGAGGAGATCCAGGGGCGCCCGGCCCACCGCATCGCCCGGCAGGGGATCGCCCGCACCTTTCAATTGGTGCAGCTCTTTGACCACATGACGGTCCTGGAAAACGTCATGGTGGGCCGCCACCGCTTGAGCGGGTCCGGCCTGGTGGCCGGGGCCCTGCAGTTTCCCTGGACCCGCATTGAGGAGAAGGTGATCCGGCAAAAAGCCATGGAAGCCCTGGAGTTTGTAGGGCTGGCGGATCGGGCGCAGCAACCCGCGGCCATCCTGCCCCTGGGACTCAAACGCATGCTGGAGATCGCCCGGGCGTTGGCCTCCGCCCCTACCCTGCTGCTGCTGGATGAACCGGCCTCGGGGCTGGACGCGGCGGAGACCGAGCACCTCCGGGACCTCATCCTGGCGCTCAAGGACCAGGACATTACCATCCTGCTGGTGGAGCACGACATGGCGCTGACCATGGAGGTGGCCGAAGAGATCGCGGTGTTAAACTACGGCCGGCTCATCGCCGAGGGCCCGCCCCGGGTCATCCAGAAGAACCCGGAGGTGATCGCGGCGTATCTGGGGACGGATTGGCAGGGGTGAAGAAGCGGGTTTTAGGTTTTAGGTTAGAAAAGGTTTGGCTGGCACAGGCGTCTCGCCTGTGCGGAACCGGCTGGAAAGCCTGTTCCACCGGTTACGGATTATGTAAGGCGGGCACTGCCCGCCATATGGTGATTGTTACTCACCAGAAGCATAATGCGGACAATACAGATCGCAACGCAAGCTTTTAACGGGAAACAGAAAACAGAAAACAGAAAACCGGCATGTTGAAAATTCGCAACCTCTCCGCCTACTATGGCTCCGTCCGGGCGCTCAGCGGCGTTACCATGCACGTCCGGGAAGGCGAGATTGTCACGCTCATCGGGGCCAACGGCGCGGGCAAGACCACCTTGCTCAATGCCATCTGCGGGCTGGTGCGGCAAAACGGCGACCTGGAGTTCGCGGGGCGCTCGTTAATGGGCCTGGCCCCGGAGGACATCGTGGGCCGGGGGATTTCCCAGGTGCCCGAAGGCCGGCTGCTCTTCGCGCCCATGACCGTAGCGGAAAACCTGGAGTTAGGGGCCTATCGCCGCTTTCGCCGGGACTCCCGAGCCGCCATCCAGGCGGACCTGGAGCGGGTCTTTGAGCTGTTTCCCCGCCTGCAGGACCGCCTGGAACAGAAGGCCGGCACCATGAGCGGCGGGGAGCAGCAGATGTTGGCCATCGGCCGGGCTCTGATGGCCAGGCCCCGCTTATTGCTGTTGGATGAGCCGTCCCTGGGCCTGGCCCCCATCGTGGTGGAGGACATCCTGGCCACCCTGGGGCAGCTGCGCCGGGAGGGGGTGACCATCCTGTTGGTGGAGCAGAACGCCCGGGCGGCCCTGAAGGTGGCGGACCGGGCCTACGTCCTGGAAACGGGGCGTATCATGCTGAGTGGGGCCGCCGCGGACCTGCTCCAGGACCGCCAGGTGACCCGGGCCTATCTGGGTCGGGACTACAAAGAGTTTACCGAGGGTAGGTAAAGACCCAGGCCGCCCAGCGTCTTGGCGGCTTTGCGTCTTGGCGTGAAATTTAACCCCTTCGTCTTTGCGTGAGAAATCAGGGAGGTAAGACACATGCGCCACCCGGAGATCGAGGCCATGGACCGGGGAGAACTGGAATTGCTGCAGTTGGAGCGCCTCCAGAGCACCCTCACCCGGGCTTACCGTCAGGTGAAATTTTATCGGCATCAGTTCGATCGCCTGGGTCTGAACCTGGATGACATCAGGAGCCTGAAGGATCTGGCCCGGCTGCCCTGCACCACCCGGGAGGACCTGTCGGAAAACTACCCGTACGGCCTGTTCGCGGTGCCGCTGAGGGACATCGTCCGCATCCTGTCCTCCCCGGGCACCACGGAAAAGCCCCTGGTGGTGGGCTATGCCGCGCCGGACATCAAACTCTGGCTGGAGCTTCTCGCCCGCCTCTACACCGCCGCGGGCATTACCCGGGAAGACATCGTGCAGCTTATCCTGCCGCCGGGATTGGCCAACTGGCGCCGGGACCTCCAGGCCGGGGCCGAATACCTGGGGGCCTCGGTGATTCCCCCGGCCACCCTGAATTTTGCCAAGGAACTCATGGTGATGCGGGACTATAAGACCTCGGTCCTGGTCACCACGCCTTCCGTCGCCCGGCACCTCTTGACAGTGATGAGCCGCATGGACCTGACCCCGGCGGAACTGAGCCTGAAGAAGGCGTTGCTGGTGGCCGCGCCGCTGACCGGGGAGGCGCGCCGGGAAATTGAAGTGGGCTTTCACGTTAAGATCACCACGGCCTACGGCATCACCGAGGTCATGGGCCCGGGCCTGGCGTTCAGCTGTGGGGCCGATGGGGGCCTGCATTTTTCGGAAGACCATTTTTACCCGGAGATCATCGATCCCACCACCGGGGCGCCGACGCCGCCCGGGGTGCCCGGGGAACTGGTGATCACCACCCTGAGCACGGTGGCCTTTCCCTTGGTGCGCTTTCGCAGCGGCGACCGTACGTCTCTCCTGCCGGAAGCCTGTGCCTGCGGCCGCACCCTGGCCCGTCTGGGGGAGATCAGCGGGCGCACGGACGCCATTTTTGCGGTGGGCGGCATCAAGGTGCATCCGGACCGGATCAACCTGCTGCTTCAGGAAGTAATGGGCGGGGCGCTACCCCAATACCGCCATCGGGTGGTGACGGAAAAAGGCCTGGAGGCCCTGGAAATTGATCTCATCGTGGCCGAAACCTTCTTCTCGGATGAAATCAAGGCCCTGGAGAGCCTGTGCCGCCGGGCCCGGCATCACCTCCAGGAAAACCTGGGTATCAATGCCCGGATTACCTTAAAAGAGCTGGGCACGGTTTAAGCGCGCCGGGCCGGCCGGACCGCGCCCATAAGGAGCACTCACCCAGGCGCCCTGCACGACAGGCAATCGGGCGCGCTTGTCCTCGTGGTTATGTGAGTTGTTTCTGACTTATTTTATTTTTTTTCCGCGGGAAATAGCCTATAAGGAAAAAATAAGGAGGATGTGGAGATGATGCGTATTCGCAAGATTTTGGTGTTCAGTGTGGCCATTACCCTCTTAACCGCCGGATTGGTTTACGGGGCCGAGCCCATCAAAATCGGCACCGTGCTCAGGCTATCCATCGGCGCCGAAGACGGCATCCCCTCCCGCCGGGGGGTGGAGATGGCGGTGGCCGAAGTGAATAAAGCCGGCGGCATCAACGGCCAGCCGGTGGAACTCATCGTGGAGAATGAGAAAGACTCCCCCGCGGCCGCGGTCAACGCCGTGCAAAAGCTCATCAACGTGGACAAGGTGGTGGCCCTCATCGGCCCCATGACCTCCGGCGACATGATGGCCGCAGGCAAGATCGCCGATACCGCCAAGGTGGTGGATATCAGTCCCACCGCCACCACCCCCCAGTTGAGCGGCTACGGCGCCTACCTCTACCGGGGCTGCTCCCGCATCGATAAACAGGCAGAGGTCTTGACGGATTACGTGGCCAAGAACTGGAAACCGAAGACCGTGGCCATCTTTTTCTCCAACGAACCCTACGGCAAGGGCTGCGCCGCGCTCTTTACCAAGTTCTTCGAGAAACACGGCATCAAGGTGGTGGCCACGGAGTCCTTCATGCGGGGCTCCCGGGATTTCAAGGCCCAGCTCACCAAGATCAAGGCCGCCAATCCTGACTTCTTGTTCATCCCCGGCTACACCCCGGAAACCGCGCCCGCCGCGGCCCAGGCCCGGCAGTTGGGGATGAAGCAGAAGATCCTGGGGGTCTACGGCGACATGAACCCGGCCTACATCAAGCTGGCGGGCCCAGCCGCCGAAGGCCACATCATCGGGGGCGAGTATGACGAGAACTACGACACCCCCAAGAATATGGCCTTCAAGCAGAATTACGAAGAGATGGTCAAGAAGAACAACGACCCCTATAACATCATGTTCGCCGCCCTCCACTACGATGCCACCTCCATGATCCTGGACGGCATCAAGAAAAACGGCCCCACCGCCGACGGCATCAAGAAATACCTGGACAACGTGAAGGACTTCGACGGGGTCACGGGAAAGCTGTCGTTCAATAAGGACCACGATGTGGTGCGGGCCGGCACGCCAGGGGTTTATGTCCTGGAGGTCAAAGGCGGCAAGTACGTGACCGTGAAGTAAGGACGGTTTGCAGTTTTCTGTTTTCTGTTTTCTGTAAAAAACTACATGGCAGCCCTCGCCGGCTTTTGAACCGTGGTTAGCGGCTGTTCGTGGTTTTGCGAAGAAAGAAGCAAAGATAGGGTGGGAATCCCCACCCTATCTCGTTTTTGGGGTCATTAATGATGTGGGGATTTGATAAAAATGGACGGTGACAACCTGAATCGGTATTTGCTTTTACCGAAAACAGCAAACAGAAAACCGTTATCTCTCCACCAGCAAGACCTTGTGGTTGATCAGGTTCAGGCTGTGGATTTCGGCCTTTAACACTTTCTGTTCGCCAAAGATATTGACAATTCTCAACTGGTCGCCATCCGGTTCGATGACGTCCACATCCTTCAGGAACAGTTCTTCCTGGCCGTTTTTCAGGAGGTAGGCGGTCGCTTCACACATGTTCGATCATCTCCTTTAACTTCTGGTTCACGATCCTGTCCACCAGGTGGGGGAGGGGTTCGGGGATGAGGCCGACGATCTCCACCGCCTCCTGGGTCAGGGGCAGCAAAATTTTCCGGGCCGGGGCCGAGGCAATGGCCGCGGCCATCTTGGGGGTCACCTCGCCCATCATGGAGTTGGCCAACACGATGGACAAACACCCCAGAATGACGTCGGCCGTGACCACGGTGCGGACGATGGCGTTTTCGCCGCTGGCCCCCCGGTTGGCCCGGGCCTTCATCATCTGGGCAGTGGCCACCGCGTTGGTGCCGAGGGCGATGACTTCGTGCTCCTCCCGGTAGACCTCTTTCAGACGCTTGATGAGCGCGGCGCCGATGCCACCCCCCTGACCGTCGATGACGCAGATGCGCACTGGTGACGCTCCTTACTTCAAACGAAATTTCTCTTTGAGCATGCGAACCACAATTTCCGGCACCATACCCTCGATGTCGCCTCCATGGACGGCCGCTTCTTTGAGGATGCTGGAACTTAAGAATACCCAGCGCAGGCCGGTCATGAGAAAGACCGTTTCAATTTCCGGCTCCAGCCGGCGATTCATCATGGCCAATTGAAATTCATACTCAAAATCGGTAACGGCCCTGAGCCCCCGCAAGATGACCCGGGCATTCCGGCGCCTGGCGTAATGCACCAGCAGGCCCTCAAAGGAGTCGATGGAGACCTTGGGCTGATCCGCCAGGGACACCCGGATCATCTCCATGCGCTCTTCGATGCTGAAGAGGGATTTTTTGAAGGTATTGGTGGCCACCGCCACGATGATCCGGTCAAAAACCTTCAACCCCCGCTGAATCAGGTCCAGATGACCGTTGGTGATGGGGTCGAAGGAGCCGGGATAGACCGCGATGTCAGGCATCAGTTACGTATGCTCCTGTGGTTCTCGTGCTTCGGCCAGATAGAAGGCCACCTGGGTGTCGCCATAGCGGCGGACTTCGAGTCGCCGCAGACCACCGCCCGCCTCGGGCAGGGTCTCCCGGCGGCTGTGCTCCACCACCACCCGGGCCCCGGGCACCAGGAGGTGGTGGGCGGCCAGGACGCTCAAGGCCGCCGCGGCGCCGCCGCCATAAGGCGGGTCCAGGAAGGCCAGGCCGAAGCGCTCGCCCCGGCCGGCCAGTTTTTTCACCGCCGCGGCCACCGGCAGGGGCCAGACCGCGGCGCGGTCCAGGAGGTCCAGGTCCTCCAAGTTGCGGCGCAAGACTTTCAAGGACTGGGGGTGGTCCTCCACGAAGACCGCGGCGGCCGCCCCCCGGCTCAAGGCCTCGATGCCGAGCGCGCCGGTGCCGGCGAACAGGTCCAGCACCCTGACCCCGCCAATCGCGGCCCCCAGGATGTTGAAAACCGCCTCCCGGACCTTGGCGGCGGTGGGCCGCATCCGGCCCCGGACCGGGGCGAGCACCCGGCCCTTTAAGGTGCCGGCGATGATGCGCATGCGGCCACTCCCTTGGAGTAGCCGCAGGGGTCAGGTTTCAGGGATCAGGGGTCAGGAAAAGCGTAAAATGATTTTTGCGGCACCAAAATTCTTTTTTGACCCCTGGCCCCTGGCCCCTGGCCCCTGACAGCTATTTCCTCAAATAATCCCGAATCAAAATCTCAGCGATCTGCACCGCGTTGGTGGCGGCCCCTTTCCTCAGGTTGTCGGCCACCACCCAGAAATTCAGGCCATGGTCGATGCTGAAGTCCTCCCGGATGCGGCCCACCAGGGTGAAATCCTGTCCCGCGGCGTCTATAGGCATGGGATATTGGTGGCGCAGCGGATCATCCACCACCTTCACCCCCGGGGCCTCGGTCAGGAGCTGCCGGGCTTCCGCCACGCTCAGCTTGCGCGCCGTTTCGATGTTCACCGCTTCGGAATGGCCATAGAACACCGGCACCCTGACCGTGGTGGCCGTCACCTGAATGCTGTCGTCCCCCATGATCTTTTGGGTCTCGTTGACCATTTTCATTTCTTCCTTGGTGTAGCCGTTTTCCAGGAAGACGTCGATATGGGGCAAGACATTAAAGGCGATGCGGTGCGGGTAAACCTTGTTCTCGGTCGCCTGACAGGACAACAGAGCCCGCACCTGCTCCGCCAGCTCATCCACCGCCTTTTGGCCGGTGCCGGACACCGCCTGGTAGGTGGATACCACCACCCTTTTCACCCGGGCGGCGTCGTGCAAGGGCTTCAGGGCCACCACCATCTGGATGGTGGAACAGTTGGGGTTGGCAATGATGCCCGTTTTCGTGTAGAGCCCGATGTCTTGGGGATTGACCTCCGGGACCACCAGGGGGACATCCGGGTCCATCCGCCAGGCGCTGGAGTTGTCCACCACCACCGCGCCCGCCCGGGCGGCGATGGGGGCGTATTCCTGGCTGATGCCGCCGCCGGCGGAGAACAGGGCGATCTCCACGCCCTCAAAAGAATCCGCGGACAACACCTGTACCGGAATCTCCCGGCCTTTAAAAGACACGGTGCGGCCGATGGACCGCTCGGACGCCAACGGCACCAACTCCGCCACCGGAAAATTTCTCTCGTCCAAACAGGCCACCATCTGCTGTCCGACCGCGCCGGTGGCCCCGACCACCGCGACCTTGTATGTTCCACCCATAATGAGTAAGTCTCCTGGGATTATAAGCTGTCAGCTATTAGCTTTCAGCTATCAGCCAAGGCTGTTTATCACTTTTAAAGCGGGTTTTCCCTGTCATCCTGAACGAAGTGAAGGATCTCCTCATTTTTAAAATACAAGATTCTTCGCTGCGCTCAAAATAAGATTTCCATACAATTCATGGTCTTAAAACCGATTTTGAAAGCTGACAGCTGACAGCTATTTTCAATTATATCAATTCTGCGGCGTACGTGGCCACCTTATCTCCCACCTGGCTGGTGTTCAGGCCCATGCGACCCGCGGCCATGCTCTGCATGTCGTTGGCCGCGGTCCGTTTAATGGCGGCATCCACCGCGGCCGCAGCCTTGGGTTCGCCCAGTTGTTCCAGCATCATCTGAGCGGCGGCGATGGCGGCCAACGGATTGACTTTCGCCAGACCGGTATACTTGGGGGCCGAGCCGCCGATGGGCTCGAACATGGAGACCCCGGCGGGATTGATGTTGCCCCCCGCGGCCACGCCCAAGCCACCCTGGATCATGGCCCCCAGATCGGTGATAATGTCGCCGAAGAGGTTGTCCGTGACCACTACGTCGAACCATTCGGGGTTTTTGACAAACCACATGCAGGTGGCGTCCACGTGGGCGTAATCGGTGGTGACGTCGGGGTACTGGGGCGCCATGGCCTCAAAGGCCCGGAACCACAGGTTGGACGCATAGGTGAGGACGTTGGTCTTGGCCACCAGGGTGAGTTTCCTGGCTTTATGGCGCTTCCGGGCCAGTTCAAAGGCGAATTTCAGGCAGCGGTCCACGCCCTTTCTCGTGTTGATGGACTCCTGGATCGCCACTTCGTCCGGGGTGCCGTATTTCAGGAAGCCGCCGGCGCCGGTATACAGGCCTTCGGTGTTCTCCCGCACCACCGCGAAATCGATGTCTTCGGGGCCCTTGTCCTTCAGGGGCGTATCCACCCCGGGATAGAGAATCACGGGCCGGAGGTTGATGTATTGGTCCAACTCAAAGCGGGCCTTCAGGAGGATGCCTTTCTCCAGGATGCCGGGGGCCACGTCCGGGTGGCCGATGGCTCCCAGGTAGATGGCCTTGAACTGCCGCAGTTCGTCAATGACCGACTCCGGCAGGGTTTCGCCGGTACGCAGGTAACGTTCGCCGCCCAGGTCGTAATGGGTATAGTGACAGGTGAAGCCCGCCGGCGCGGCCACGGCATTGAGCACCTTGAGGCCCTCGGCCACGACTTCCGGGCCGATACCGTCCCCGGGGATGACTGCGATGTTATACGATCTCATGCTGATTTTGCCTCCAATTGCTTTTTCACAAAGGCCATGAGCCCGCCGTCCGCCAGCAGTTCCTGCATGAAGGGCGGAATGGGCTGGCTGGCATATTTTTTTCCGGTGGTCAGGTCGGTGATGACCCCGGTATCCAGGTCCACGTTGATCTCCTGGCCGTTGGTAAGCGCCGCGGCGGCCTCCGCGGCTTCAAAGATGGGCAGGCCCATGTTGAAGGAGTTGCGGTAGAAGATCCGGGCGAAGCTGCCGGCGATCACCCCGGAGAGCCCCGCGGCCTTGAGGGCGATGGGGGCGTGCTCCCGGGAGGAGCCGCAGCCGAAGTTCTTGCCGGCCACGATGAAATCCCCCGGCTGCATCTTCTTGATGAACTCCGGATCCGCGTCCTCCATGGCGTGCCTGGCCAGCTCCTGGGGATCGGAGGTGTTGAGATACCGCGCCGGGATGATCTCGTCGGTATTGACGTCATCGCCGAACTTGTGCACTTTCCCTTTGAGTTCCATGATTGCCTTCCTCAGGTTCTATCGATCGAGCGGAATTAGTAATATTAACCTGAAGATTATGGAAAATTCAAGGGGCTTCTGGCGGGGCTGGTGGGTCATTTTGGTTTTTAACTTGTCGTGACCAATAATTAAGCTGGCAGCCATCAACCGAAATCAGATTAAATCCGACATTGAGGGCAAAATCTCAAAAGCGGCATGACTTGCAATGCAGTTATGATAACCATATTGAATATCACTTAATTCGGTTGAGACCGCCCTAGATATAGCAGTTATCGCCAATCGCCCGAAATCGGCCTCTACGGCATAGAAGATAAGTTGCCGTGTAAACGTGCCCGGAATAGAACAGGTGTCTAAACAAAGATATGATGTGGTATGATCCCATGTCTTGAGCTTTTCGAAACCTTCCGAGGAAGTGAGTTGATGCAGTCCAAAAGCCGGGAAGAGTTGCTCCCTCCATGCACTGCCGCTTGTCCGGTGGGCACCGATGCCAGGCGCTATGTAGGCCTCATCTTCCAAGGCCGTTATGAGGAAGCCATGGAAGTGATCAAGGCTAACAATGTAATCCCTTCCGTCTGCGCCTATATCTGTGCCCATCCGTGTGAAGATGCCTGTCGGCGGCGGTATGTGGAAGGCCCCCTGGCCATTCGGGCCTTAAAGCGGTTCGTCATGGACCACTCCCGGGAATACCGGCGGCGTCACTATCGCCGGGCCGCCTTGACCCGGTCCCCGCGGGTGGCCATCGTGGGCAGCGGTCCGGCCGGCCTGGCCGCGGCCCGGGACCTGCTGCTCCAGGGTTATCCCGTGACGCTCTTCGAGCGGGAGTCGGAGCCCGGGGGCATGCCCATGCATGTGGTGCCCAAGTTTCGTCTTCCCCGGGCCGTGGTATGGGAAGATCTCCATGAATTGGAGGCCCTGGGAGCGCAATTCCGCACCGGCCAGGCCTGGGGGAAAGATTTTTCCCTCCGGGACTTACAAGAACAGGGCTATGCCGCGATCATGCTGGCCATCGGCCTGCAGAAGGGTCGGAGCCTGCCGGTTCCCGGGATGCACGCGGCCGGGGTGTATCTGGCCCTCCCCTTTTTGCGCCAGGTGGCCCAGGGGCAGACCCCGCCTCTGGGAAAGAAAGTGTTGGTCGTGGGCTGCGGTAACGTGGCCATGGATGCAGCCCGGGCGGTGAAACGGCTGGGGGCTCCGGAAGTGCTGATGGTCTGTCTGGAAGCCCCCGACCAGTTGTTTGCCTCGCCGGTGGAAACCGAACGCACCAAAGACGAAGTCATCGACCTCATTTATCAATGGGCCCCCAAGTTGGTCCAAGCCGAGGGAGGCCGGGTCCAGGGCATTGAATTGATGGCCTGCACGTCCCTCTTCGATAACTCGGGCCGGTTTGCCCCCACCTACGATGAGACTCGGACCCAGCGCTTGGCAGCCGATACGGTGATCTTTGCCATCGGGCAGGAGGCGGAACTGGACGCCGCGCTGCAAGAAAACCTGGAATTGGACGGACCACGGTTGCGGGTGGACCGGCACACCATGGCCACGTCGCTTCCCGGAGTATTTGCCGCGGGGATATTCCTGGCGGGGGAAATTTTTACCGGGCCCAGCTTGGCGGTAGCGGCGGCGGCCAGCGGCCGGCGCGCCGCGGCGGCCGCCGACCATTTTATCCGCACCGGCGGGTATCTGACGGTGACGGAAGCATGCCCCAGGTCCATCTCCAGGTTGCCGGAAAGGCAGGCCGCCCGGATTTGCCGCGTTCCCACCCGCCCTATCAAAGAGCGCCCGGTGGCGGAGCGGTTAAAGGATTTTGACAGCGCCGAACTGGTCTACGAGGAGAGCGAAGCCCTGATCGAGGCGCGGCGTTGTCTCCACTGCGGCCGGGGGGCGGAAGTGATTGACCGAAAATGCGTCCGTTGTCTCACCTGTGTGCGGTGTTGCCCGTTTCTGGTCCCCTATATGGAAGCTCAGGCGGTTTTCCCCGAAGAAACCTGCATCGCCTGCGGTTTATGCGCATCCCAGTGCCCGGCGTTCGCCATCCATATCCGGCGCCTGGAGCCCATGGAAATGCGGCGCCGGGTGGCGGAAATTCTGAGAAAAGGCCATCGTGAGATCATCTTCGCCTGTATGCGCGGCATCACTAGCCGGGAGGAGCTCAAGGCGACGGATACGGTATGGTGGGATTGCCTGAAGATTCTACAGCCGGAAGACCTGCTGGCTCCCTTTGAATTGGGAGCTGCAGGCCTGGTCCTGAAGGAATGCCGGGAAGATTGTCGGCTGGAGACCGCCGCCGCTTGGCTCCACCGGTTAGTCAACCGTACCAATGAGATGCTGGTGACCGTCGGGCTGGGAGAGCGGGTGCGCTTTGGGCCAGAGAGGGGGACGCCGCCAGGCCCAGGCTAAGCCAAAGTATTTCTTGCGAGAGTTAACATTCTGCGGGTTAAGTTCGCCCTGAGCCGATTCCCCGGCAGGCCGTCATCGTCGGCGACACCCTGAGCTAATTGGATTTCCGACTTAAAATGAAAATGGTGATACCCAGGCCGATAAAGATTAACATGATAAAAATGGCAAAATTCTGACGGAATTTCAACTCCTGGAAGCCCTTCCGAACCTGGTCGTTAATGGCGGAAAGTTTCTTGGTGAACTCCGCCGTCCTGTCTTTCACCAGATTCACATCAACGCTATGAAAAAGAGTCCTGTACTCTGCCTGGGTCCCGAACAGGATCTTTTCTTGCTCCCCGGTGTCAATTAATCCGCCTTTCAGCGTCTTAAGATTCCTATCAATCTCGTTTATCTTCTGCTCGGTCAGCAGAAGCGACGCCTTGATGTCTTTGGCCCTTTCATAGCTATGGCATACGCCGCACAATTTTTCGTTGATAATGTTGATGTTGGCTTTCTGGATATTATGAGAGCCATGGCAGATTATACAGTTGGGACCCCTGCCGGTGGCCATGAGGGCTTTGCCATGGGAGCTTTCCAGATAGCTTTTCATAATGCCGATGTGGCATTTGCCGCAGAATTGCGGCACCTCTTTCGGTTTGGGCACCCCGACGAAACCTTTCTGCGGTGACATGGCCAGAGCCGCATCTTTAGGGTCGCCCCCATGACAGTCATTGCATCCCACCCCATTTTGGTAATGCACACTCTTACGCCACTCGTTGGGGATATTTTTGTATGCAGGCTTCATCAAAGTCGAGGTATGGCACTGGATGCAGACAGCCCGTTCAACCCTGGGTCGTTCATTCAAGGCCGGGGTAAGGAACCCCGGCTGGGAAGTGTCACTCCCTGCCCCTGTCGAAAGAGACAGAAGGCTCACGAGGAAGATCACCGAGAGGAAGGGCCTCATCAGTGAGATCCCCATATGGTAAGGCCTACCCATACACCTATGGTTCCTAAGAAGAGGGCAAGCAAAACGGGCCTTTTGAGGATATTGGCTTTCCCAGATTTATCCAGGAAGGGCCAAATGATAAAGACGGTGACGAGGGCTAACTGTAGGGCAATCCCAAAAAATTTATTGGGTATGAGCTTGAGCATCTGGTAGGGGGCCAGGAAATACCATTCGGGCCTGATATGTTCAGGGGTAGAGAGCGGGTCAGCCGGAATGGTCGTGTCCTTGGGAAGGAACAGGGCTGGTGCAAAGGCGATGATGGAGAACATGATAATAACATAAAGGACCACCATCAACGCCTCTTTTGATACAAAGTATGGATAAAAGGGAGGCCCGTCGGAATAGTCAATGTGTCTGAATGCTTTCCATTCCTTTTCCTCTTCACTATTAAAGGGAGAGGAGGATATGCCGATCCTCCTCACTAAGAAGGCGTGCAAACCAAAGAGCGACGCCAGAAGTATCGGTAGAAGCCCCACGTGTAAGGCAAAGAACCTGCTGAGGGTCTGCTGAGAGACATTTTCATTTCCTCTGAGAAGTTGGCAAATGAAACCTCCGCAAAAAGGAAATGCAGTAGGTATATTCGTAACTACAGTCGTCGCCCAGTAACTAAGCTGACTCCATTGTAAGAGATAGCCACTTAAGCAAAAAGTTAACGTGGTAAATAACATTAAAGCCCCAACAACCCACGTAAGATCCCTTGGCTTCTTATATGAACCGAGGAAAAAGACTGAACCCATATGGAGGAAAACCACAGCAACCATGAGATTGCTCCCCACCACATGCATCAGACGAAAAAGCCAACCATAAGGCACCTGGTTCATGATCATCTGGACGCTCTTAAAGGCATGGTCTTCCTGAGGGATATAGTAGATCAGAAGAAGGATCCCCGTTATGATCTGAATAATAAATGCCGCGAATGCAACCATCCCGAGGGTATAAAGAAGATTGATATTCTTCGGGACCCGGTACTCCGTCAACTGTGATCTGATAAGTTCATCGAGACCGATCCTGATCTCGAGCCATTCCCTTATCTGCTGCATCATCTTGTCACCCGATGACGATATCGTTGCCTTTAACCTGGACGGTGAACTTCTCTAAAGGTCGGGGAGGTGGTCCGGATATGACGTTCCCCTCGAGGTCGTAGATGCCTGCGTGGCAGGGGCAGATAAAAATTTGTCTTTCTTTATGGTAATTTACCAGACAGCCAAGATGGGTACAGACCCTTGAGAGGGCAATATATCCTTTATCACTGGTATGGATTATTATTGAGGGCACCCCTCTGATCAACAGATCTTTAGTCACTCCCACCGGGATTTCCTTCAAAGGGACATTTACTTTCTTGGCCGCGATGGTGGCCTCAATGGGCTGAAGGAAGCGCATCAAGGGATAGAGAAAGGCGCCCAAGCCGCTCAAGCCCAGGATGGAGGCCAGAAGTTTTAAAAATCTCCGTCTATCCATATGACATCAACGATGCGCCGATACCTGGGATAGCCCCCTCCTCTGGAGAATAGGGAAATAAGAGTGAGCCTCATGCCATCCCAGGCCGCGGCAACAACCGGGCGGCCGAGCATCACCCATATTCATCAAAGGTCTTGGGGGAGGGAGGAGGCGGACCGGAGGCCGGTGGACCCAGCCCGCCACCTATAAATCCAGCCCTTTCCGGTAAAAACCCCTTATCTCTCTCCTGAAGGCTTCAAAACATCTGCCAGATCAGGAGATAAAGGGAGTTGTTATCCGAGGCATTACGCCTTGGGAAGGGTGCGGTGTCACCGGCGTTCCCATCATAGAGACTGCGAGCCCCATTAAAGTGGCTGTAGACCGTATATTGCAACGTGAACTTGGTGACCAATTGCATCCACCAGGGCACATAATCGAGCTCAAAGATCCAATAGTCGCTATTGGGTTTGCCTGTCCGACTGCCGGTCCCCGCCCCAACGGGATTGAGAACAGGATCGAAGTTTCCCCAGAGGTTGACATAGGCGATGGTGCCGCCGGCGGTCCCCCAGTTGTCGGTACGATAGTAGTAATTGACGTTTATTTTATAGGTGTCCAACCAGCCGGCGTTGCCCAGGGTGCCCCCCTGGGAGAAGGCATCGTTCCACTTTTGGTCTTCATGGATATAAGAGGTCTGGGCGGTGATGATGTGCTTTTTGCCGATGAACTGATATTGGGCATCAAAGCCGATGTCCGTGAAGCGGTCGATGGGTCCGCGCGTATCGATTAAATTGGGAGCATCCACCGGCTTGGGCGACAGGTTCCGGTTCACCAGGCCGAAATGGCCCACCTCCAGGGAGTGCTTGCCCCATTGATGTTGCAGGAACACCCGCCAGTAAGGGGCGACGTCCTGGATTACCGGATCCGTCACCGTGCCGGCGCCTAAAAATTGGGTAACACCCTTACGGGCGGTGCGATAAACAGCCATCTCCCCATACAGCAGGTTGTTCCAATAAAAATACCCCCCGATACCGCCGACCGAACCACCTAAACCCCCGATTTGCTGCCCCGCGTTCGGGGTCAGGGCCACGGCCGGGGCCGCCGCGGGGAAGCCCCAGGCCGGGGTAGTATTATACACGTCGGACACCGTGGGGTTGTTATTGACGGTGAGGCCCAGGACTAAGGGTTTGCCGAACAGCTCGGGTTTGGCGGTAAGCCGCACATCGGTATTATCCAGGAAGAATTTGTTGGCGTCCCCTTCGTAAGTCCCCTGGATAAGAGCCCCCAGGTGTTCGCCATAGATGCGGCCACCATAAAATAAACTTATGGCCTGGGGGACGGTGACGTTATCGTTGCCCCGGTTGGAGGGATCATAGGAACCGCCCGGCATGTCTTTCCTCAAATGGGTAAAAGATAGCTGGACCATGCCGGCGAGAGGTGGCGGCCACTCGTAGGGCTTGTCGCCATGTTTGGTGGCCGTAAAACCATACAGCTTAAAGTTCCGCCCCACCGGGGTCAACTCCGGGAAGACGGTATGACAGGCCATGCAATCCATGCCCGTCTGCCGGGCAAAACTGGGGACTGCCTTGACCTTGGTGACCGAGAGAGTCAGCAGCAGTCCCCCAACCCCCAGCGCCAGGAAAATACTTATGAATCTCTTATGAGACATCTTCCCCTCCTCCTTTTAGGAGATTCATTTGCGCCTCTTAAACATCTCCGCTGCAAGGTTTCGTTGGCATAGATTTGCTGATTTCAATGGCAAGATGCAATTTTCTGGCTCAAGGGTTCGACTCGGTGTCCCTATTTTTTAAAGGTATGGGACATATAATCGATGATGGCGTTGATCTCCGCGTCGCCCAAGGAGACGGGAATCATGGCCCCCTTGCCATTATTAACGGTATCCGTGATCTTTTTGTGCACGTCGCCCTGCCAGAACTGAGGGGCATGAAAACTGGCAGGTTTGGGGTTATACATCATGGCCATGGGGCCGTTACCTTCTCCATCCTGGCCATGGCAGGGAGCGCATTTATCATTAAAGAGTTGTTTTCCCTGATCAAATTCAGCCGTTAGTGCACTTTGGGCCGAAAAAAGTACTAACCCCAGAAATAATCCGGCCGCGATCCAGGCAAAAGATTTTTTCATGAACCATTTCCCCTTTCTGTATAAGCAGCGTCTGGGTGCTTGTCAGGTTCAGAACTACATAATTTCCCTCAGTCACCCCCATGTTTCTTGCTTATACATTAAGGTTTTTTTAATGACAAGTTGAAATTCTTTTCCTTGGAGGATTAGCCCCCAAACTCTCACGAAGCATAGGCTTCCTGACCTTGGTTGTATGGGCAAGGTTTGGGCATCACACTTAAATATTTATAATTTTTTCCTGTGCCCTCTGTGTCTCCGTGGTTTAGAATTAATCACCATGCCGCCGCCGGAAAAACTGTTTATTTATGAAATCGAGGGCCGGGTCTATCCGCCGGACCACCTTACCCGGGAGGATTTCCTGGGCTGCTGGCGGGAAGGGGATTTTTCGTATCTCTTCTTCGGGAGTCCCCGGGAAGAATCGGTGCAGGCCTGGGCGGCCACCCAGCCGGGGGCCCGTTATGCGTCTGCGACCGAGCTCAACTACGCCGACTGGGAGGGCGGGCAGCCCTTACAAAAAACCTCCATGGCGGGGTTTCATCTCTGCCCGGTGTGGGAGACCCCGGACCCCGGCGCCGGTGAGATCGTCATCCGCATGGAGCCCGGCCTGGCCTTCGGCTCCGGCTACCACCCCACCACCCGAAGCTGTCTGACGCTGCTGCGTCAAGTTTACGCCGCGGATACCCCCCAGAAGGTATTGGACCTGGGCACCGGCACCGGGATTTTGGCCTTGGCGGCCCTGGCCCTAAAGGCCGAGCAGGTGATCGCGGTGGAGTACAACGAACTGGCGGTGCGCACCGCCGCGAGAAACCTCAGACACAATCAGCGGGAGCGCGCAGTGCACCTGATTCAGGCCGATGCCCGGCATTTCGCTCACCTGTCGGCGGACCTGGTCCTGGCCAACATCCACCTGGACGTGCTCCTGGACCTCGTGGATATCCCGGAGTTTCTCAATAAAAAATGGTACATCTTCTCCGGCATCCTGGGGACGCAATTGGAGGTTTTTCTGACGCGTCTTCAGGAGACCCCGCTGCAGGCGGTGGCGACCCTGGACGAAAATCTGTGGTTTACGGTGCTGGCCCGGGGAAAAGCTTAACCATCAAGACCCCAAGGGCACCTGGAAAAGCAAGAATAGGCCGGTACGGGTGTACCGGCGGGTGCGCCCGATGGCGGACACCTAGGTCCGCTCCTACAAAAAAAGCCCCGGGCGCGATGGCACCCGGGGCTTTGTTATGGGTTAATAACGTGGTTTAATGGGTGCCGGGGAAGAACGTGTAGCTGACCCAGACCAGGAAGCCCAGGGAGATCACCCCGATGCCGATGCTCCAGCCGATGAGCTTTTTCTCGATGGGCAGGAGCGGCTCATATTCCATCTTCCGCAATTCATCAATCAACTTCGCTTCTTCCGCAGGCGGCACCACCGGTTCTTCTTCGGGTGGCAGAATGGGTTCTTCAGGCATAACTTTCTCCTTTGGCGACTAGCCCGCCAGCGGCGGATGGACCCCGTGGAAGAAGATCCACGAAATCAGCAGACCCACCCAGATGATGAATCCGAAGAGGCAGATCACGTAAACTAATGCCAATCTGCCGATGCCTTCTTCCCAGAGCTTTTTAAAATTGGAGACCATGCCGATGGTGAAGAAGGTCAGCACGAAGAACATCACCCGGAAGGTGTCCATCCCCGCCACCGCGGCGTTGGCCGTCTTCAGGGCGCCGGGGGAGGCCAGGCAAATGATTAACATCAGGAAGAAGGTCAAGACATAGCCCAAAACAAACTTGGGAAACCTCTCCCAGATCTCGATGGCCTTGATGCGGCCGCCGGTGCATTCGATCTTGGTGCACCAGATCACCGCCAGGATGAAGGCCCAGACCCCGATGAAGATATCGATGAAGATCTTCACGGTGGTGGCGGTCATGACCATAAAGCCCGCCTGGTAATTTATGCCGCTCTCAGCCAAGGCCTTGGCCCGGATCAGGGAGTCCACGATGGCGCCGGACGCCACTGCGGCGCCGTCGGTTTTCACCGCCAATCCCATCCAGGCCCCGGCCACCAGGGGTTCGCTCCACAGGAAGGCCTGGGCCAGGAACGGCAGGATCAACAGTTCCACCACCGCGAAGATCACCACCAGGGACGAGACCATGATGGGCACCACGGGGCGGGCCCGGATGGCGCCGCCGGTGGCGATGGCCGCGGAGACGCCGCAGATGGAAATGCCCGAAGCCAGGGGTGCGGCCCACTCCCGGCTGAACTTAAAGTATTTCCGGGCAACGAAGTAAACCACGGCCCAATAGATCAGGTAAGCTTCAATGATGGCGCACAGTCCCCGGAACATGACCGCCGAGGCCAGTCCTACGGACCCCGCCGCCTTGACTCCCAATAAAGCCCCTAAGATGACGATGGCCGTTTTAATATACAGTTCCGGCCGGGTGGCATCTTCCATCACTTTGGCAAATCCGGGGAAAAAGTTGCCGACGATCAAACCGGCGATGAGCGCGACAATAAATCCCCCTTCCCCCGTGAGCTTCAATGACCAGCCAATGCCGAAACTCTTGAGCATTTCCGGAGTATTGGCTGCGAAGTAGGCAAAATGCCCTAACAGAAAGCAACCGAAACTTATCCAGAAAATGAGGGTGAAACCCAGCATGAAACGACCGGCGTTGACCCCCATAGCCACCGCGCCGACCTGGGTGATAAAAAGCATGAAAAGATAAGTCAAGAAAAGAGACGTGATCCCCGGCATGCCTTTGACGGCTCCGGAGACGGGGCCTAGGGCCTTATTGATGTCAAGCCAGATATTGAGCTTGACGCCCCAGCCCAGGATATCCAATCCCACAAACATGCCCAGGCCGAGGACGAAGACAAACAGACCCATCCACAAGGAGAGCCAGTCCTCGCTGATACCTTTTTTCCCTTCCATGTCATAACCTCCTGATAGAAACTAGAGTTTCTTGACAATGCTTGGTCATAGGCAATCCTCCTTTCGTGATGAGCCGGGGGAATGGGCGTCTCCACGCAATCACCCGGTCCTGTTTTTGCACTAAGCAAGGAGAGTGCCAATCGGCGGAACCGGCAGCCTTGTAGGCCAAATGGAAGAATTATCAATAAAATAAATAAGATTTATTCGAAGGGCCGGGGGCTGAACCAGGCTGCCCTGGTAAAGGTGCCTTCTTAGGGAAGCATTTAATGCTTCTTTAAGTTAGCATCTTTGATGATTTTCCCTTATAGTGTTATGGCGCGGGTTCGCCCGGCAACCTCCACTGGACCCCTGGCAAGGAGTTTTCGGCCATGACCGAACTGCAGCCTACGCCCCGGTGGCAAAAAACGACGCGTCTCCACAGATCACTCAGTCTGCAACGCAAATTCCTCCTAGGGGTTGGGGTCATCTTCCTGGGCTTTTGCCTCATCATCGCCCTGGCCATCTACTCCCGGGAGAAAAGCCTGTTGGAAGAGGCGGCCCATGAGAAAGCCGAAATGGTCATGGCCGCCGCGGAAGCCACCCGCAGTTACGTCCAGGAAGTGTTGCGGCCCAGGATGTACGAGGTTCTGGGGCATGACGCCTTTCTCCTGGAGGCCATGTCCACTTCTTATGTGAGTCGGGCGGTGATGGAGCGCCTCAAGGACACCACACCGGAATACCAGATTCGGCGGGTGGCCCTGCACGCCCGGAACCCCGCGTCGGACCCCAAACCCTTCGAAGTGAAGCTGATCAAGTTTTTCGCGGCCAATCCCGATGTGCATAGCTGGCAAGGCATCGTCCGGATCGCCGGCCAGTCCAGTTTCGTCCATTCCCGCCCGGTCTATTTCACCCTGGGGTGCATGCATTGCCACGGCGATCCCGCCGACGCGCCCCCGGCCCTCCTGAGGCTCTATGGCCGCGACCGGGGGTTTGGTTACCAACCCGGGGATATCGCCGGGGTGAGCGCGGTGAGCATCCCGGTGGACCTCGCCCTGGCCAAGATCAAGACCCGGGCCATCTCATTTTTCGGCCTCAGTCTCTTCAGCCTGTCGCTGCTTTATGTGGGCATCTTCTTCTTTTTCAACCGGGTGGTCATTCACAGCCTGAGGGACCTGTTGGAGGTCTTCCGCCACGGCCTGCGGGATGAGACGGAACTGCAACTGTTGACGGAAGCCAAGGCCAAGGACGAAATCGGCGAACTCACCGCCGCGGCCCAGGTCATGGTGGGGCATCTCCACGACACCCGGCAGCAGTTGGAGGAATACACCGGTAACCTGGAAGTCATGGTAGGCCAACGCACCGAAGCCCTGGAGGCGTCGCAGCGCCAGTTGCAGGAGAAGATCGCGGCCCGCAACCAGGAACTGCACACCCTGAACACCATCGCCGAATTGATTACCCGCTCGGTCAACCTCACGGATATTTTGCCCCGGGTATTGGTCCAGACCCTGAAACTGATCCCGGCTCGGGGAGCCGCGGTATACCTGCTCCGGGACAATCCCACCCGCCTGGAACTCCGGTACCAGGAAAATGCCGACCGCCTCCTGACCGGTATGCCGATTGATCCCGATGAGTATCAGGACGTTCAGGAAGAGATCGTCGCCGACCTGCCCTCATCCCTGCTGCAAGCCGTGAGTGGCCGCATGAGCTTTTTTGCCTGCGCCGAGGAACAGAACTGTCTCAATGTACCCCTCGTCTGCCGGCACAAGGTGCTGGGCGTCATGACCTTCGTGCAGGTGGATTTCAACGAGATCACCGCCGAGAGGCAGGAATTGCTGAATTCGGTGGGCCAGCAGATCGGCATCACTATCGAAAGTCTGCAGAATGTGGAACAACTGCTGCGCAGTAAAGACCTCCTGCAATCGGTTTTTGACGGCATCACCGATATGATGGTCCTCCTGGATCGCGACCTGCGCGTCAAGATGGTGAACCAGGCCTATCTGCGGCACTACGGCGTAACCCTGGAGGAAATCCTGGACCAGCCGTGCGGCGCGCCTCAGACCGACAGTCACTGTCCCATCTCCCAAGGCAGCCTGGAAACCGTATTCACCACGAAAAAGCCGATGACGGAAGAGATTCAGAGCGGCAGCGGGGAGATTTTCCTGGTGCACTATTACCCCATTGTCGACGAACGGGGCGAAGTGGTGAGCATCGTGCGCAATGCCAAGGATATCACCGCGGAAAAGCGCGTGGAACAGCGCATCCAGCACGCGGAAAAAATGGCCTCTCTGGGGCAGCTGGCCGGAGGCATTGCCCACGAAATCAACAACCCCTTAGGGGTGATTCTCTGTTACACGGAGCTGCTCAAGAGCCAACTGGCCGATTTTACTCATGGTTTCGAGGACGTGGCCATCATCGAGAAGCATGCCGTCAATTGTCAGCGCATTGTGGCCGATCTGCTGGAGTTTGCCCGGGGCCAGGAGACGGCGCGCCGGCCCACCGACCTCAATCCCACCATCGAAGAAGTGGTGCGCATGGTGGACCACCAGTTCCGGCAACAACGCTGCACCATCGAGCTGGACCTGGCCCCCGGGTTGCCCCTGGTGAAGATCGATGCCAACAAGATGAAGCAGGTCTACCTGAATCTCCTGATGAATGCGCGCCAGGCGATTAATGGGCGGGGGATCATCCGCATCAAGACCCGCTACCTCCCTGACGCCGGACAGGTGCAGATTAGCTTCTGGGACAACGGCGTCGGTATTCCCCCGGAGATCATTGACCGCATCTTTGACCCATTCTTCAGCACCAAGAAGACCGGGGAAGGCACCGGCTTGGGGCTGTCGGTCAGTTACGGCATTATCAAGGAACATGGCGGAGATATCCAGGTGGAGAGTGAGCGGGGCCAATGGACCCGATTCATCATCGAGTTGCCGGTAGAGGTAAGGGGTGATGTTGCAGGAAAGAATCCTGATCGTTGATGATGAAGTAGACATGCTGGAAGGCATGCGGCGCCTCTTCAACCAACATCTGGAGGAGGTGGAAGTCATCACCGCTTCCCGGGCCCGCCAGGCCCTGCGCCTGGTGCGGCAGGTGCCCGTTGACCTGGTCTTTCTGGACATTCGTATGCCGGAGATTGATGGGTTTGAAATCCTGGAGTCTCTCAAGAAAGAAGACCCCTGGCTCACGGTGATCATGATGACGGCCTATGGGAGCATCGACATCGCGGTGGAGGCCATGAAGCGGGGCGCCTATGATTTCATCACCAAGCCCTTCAACAAAGAACCGCTCCTGCGCGCCGTACGCCAGGGTCTGGAACGTAACCGGCTCATCCGGGAAAACCGCCATCTGCGCCTCCGGGTAGCCGACACCGACGGGTTTGAAGGCCTGGTGGGCCAATCGCCGCCGATGCGGCGCCTCTTTGAGAAAATCCAGGCCATTGCCCACACCGACTATGCGGTGATCATCCGGGGTGAGAGCGGCACCGGCAAGGAGTTGGTGGCCCGGGCCGTCCATGCCTTGAGCAAGCGGCAGCACCGCCCCCTGGTAGCGGTAAGCTGCCCGTCGATTCCCGAGCATCTCCTGGAAAGCGAGTTTTTCGGGCATCGGCGGGGGGCCTTCACCGGCGCCGATCGGGACCATATCGGGCTCTTTGCAGAAGCCGACGGCGGTTCCCTGTTCCTGGATGAGATCGGCGATATCCCGGTCTCCATTCAAATCAAATTATTGCGGGCCCTCCAGGAGCAAGAGATCCGGCCCCTGGGGGTGACCAAATCCTTCAAGGTCGATGTCCGCATCCTGTCTTCCACCAATCAGAATATCGAAGAAAAGATCCGGGACCGGAGCTTTCGGGAAGACCTCTACTACCGGCTGAACGTGGTGACGCTCAAAACCCCGTCATTGGCGGAAATCCGGGAAGACATCCCCGTGCTGGTCAGCCACTTTTCCCGCCTGGCGTGTTCGGAAATGGGCCTGGCCCCCAAACGCTTCACCGCCGGGGCCCTGGAAGAGCTGATGCGGCGCCCCTGGCCCGGCAATGTCCGGGAATTACAGAACCTGGTGCGCCGGGTGGTGATGTTTTCGCCCGAAAGCATGATTCGGTCGGCAGAACTCCGGGCCCTCGAAGGGTTTGGGGGGCAGGCGGCGTTCGATCAATCCCTCGTGGGCGAGGGGGCCTATGATGAAATTGCATCGTATAATCAGGCCAAAGAAAGGCTGGTCAAGCAATTTACCTTTTCCTACGTATCGAATCTCCTGGAAAAGACGAACGGCAATGTCTCCCGGTCGGCGGAATTAAGCGGCCTGGGCCGGGCCTCCCTCCAGAAGATCATGCGCCGCCTGGGAATCAAGTCAGACAGTTACCGCGGGGAATAGTGCCGTTTTCTGTTTTCGGTTTTCGGTTGCCGGCTAAAAGAAACCAGAAATGGAGGGTGCGGCTAACCCAGGATTTGGCGGCACAGGCTGGAAGCCTGTGCCGCCAAGCTTTCCCGGCGGCCGCCCAGCGCGTGGGATAAAAAAAGGGGCCGGCAGCGCTGCCGGCCCCTTTAAGAGCATTCCCGGGAGATAATGGTTTCGGGTCGGGCCCTAATGATCCGGCCGCACCAACTGCCGGGGACCGCTGGCCCCGGCGGGGCGCCAGTCTTTGGGGCCGCAATAGGCCGTGAGGCGCTCCAGTTCCCCTAATTCTTTCAGGCGGTCATAAATCAGGGCCCAGACGCAGGGGACGTCGCACTTCAGGGTGGCGGAGACTTCGCATTTACCGCCCTGGGAGCCGCCGCAGGGACCATTCAGCAGGCCCTTGGCGCAGCGGGTCACGGGGCAGAGGCCGCCAGTGACGCCCAGGACACAGTTGCCGCAGCCCTGGCAGCGCTCCTGCCACAGACCGGCGCCCGCGGTCTCCCCGATGAACATGGTGTTGAGGCCCGGAAACACCGCCTTCCCCGGCAGACGTTCCGCCAGGCTCTGGATGCCGGCGCCGCAGGCGATGGAGACCACCGCGTCCGCGGCTTCCGCCTGGTCGATGACGTCCAGGAGGAAGTCATGGATGCACTGGCGATCGACGCTCACCTCCAGGATCTCCATTTTTTTACCTTCCAGGCGGAAGGCCATGTCCAGGGCGGCGGCCAGTTCCGCCACCTGTTTACGCCCGCCGCTGAGGCATTCCGCGGTGCAGGTGTCGCACCCGGCGATGAGAATCTTGCCATATGGACGCACCATCTCCTTGATTTCGGAGAGGGGTTTTCTTTCTCCCACGACCATAATGTCCGTCCTTTGCAAAAATAAAAAAATTCGGGGCGGCTTAGGCCATCGCCCCCTGCGCAGTAAGCCTGCACGATTTATTATTATAATCTACTATCAATTTTGGAGCAAGAATTCTTCACCATTGCGCTAGTGATGAGCAATCTGCATCCATACCCCTGAGGGCTCAATGAAAAGTTTTTTTACTATTTTGTTGTTTATATATTCTTATATTATACATATTCGTATAGTTTAATTATTATACTATTAGCAAGTGGCACCCAAATAAGTATGGCATATGCATTGTAGGGGCGCCATGCCTGGCGCCCGCAGGGGCATGATCCATCACACCCCTACCATAAATAGCCTTTGGGCCGCTACTTGGTTTTAGCCACGGCTGCGCATCTCGGTGGACCAGAAGAGCAGCCCTCCGATCAAAAGGATGCCCACCAGGAGGAGCAGGCCGACTGGCCGTCTGGCCAGGGCGTACGACACGGAGCTGTATAGCATGAACAGGCAGCAGGCGGCAAAGATCAGCGGCACCACGGGATAGAGGGATACCTTGTAGGGGCGCGGGATTTCCGGCTCTTTGTGCCGGAGGACGAAGACCGTGAGCCCGGTGGCGAGAAAAAACGCCCACACCACGGGAGCCGTGTACAGGATGGTATCGAGAAAGGAACCGGCCAGCAGGACGATGGCCAGGCTCAGGCCGCCCTGAACCAGGAGGGCCCCCACCGGCGTGCCCAAGCGCGGGTGCCAGGTACCCAGGGGCCGGAAGGTGCGGTGATCGGCGCCCAGGGCGTAGGAAATACGCGCCCCGGTAAAGACCAGGCCGTTCACCGCGCCCAGGGCCGAGATGCAGATGAGGATGCTGACGAGGCGGGTAGCAGCCCCGGGGAATATCTTGGCCACCGTATCCGCGGCCACCGCCTGGGAGGTTGACATCCGCTCCAGGCCCAAGGCGGACAGGAAGGCGCCGTTCAGCAGGAGATACAGGGCCGTGACCGACACGGTGCCGATCACCAGGGCGCGCACGATATTTACCTGTGGCCGCTTGATTTCGGCGGCGACGTAAGCCATTTCGTTCCAGCCGCCGTAGGTGAACAGCACCAGGATCAGGGCCAGATCAAGGCCGCCCCAGGTAATCGTCTCCGGCGAGGCCGGCGGCGGCGCCGGGGCCGGCGCCACCAGGCCGGCAATCCCGATGGCCACCAGTCCCAGAACCTTGACGACGGTGAGCAGGTTCTGGGTCCATTTGCCCGCTTTCACTCCCAGGATGTTCATGGCGGTCAAGACCAGAATGGCGCCCGCGGCGTAGAACAGGCGGCTGTCGGCCCAGGGCGCGTACAGCGTCTGGGCATAGCTGGCAAAGATAAAGGCCATCAGGGCGATATCCCCGGGCCGGACGACCGCCAATTGGGACCAGCCGAAGAGATAACCCGCACAGCCGCCATAGGCCCGGGTCAGGTAAACATAGTCGCCGCCTTCCCGGGGATAGGTGGTGGCCAGTTCGGCATAGCACAGGGCCCCGGTCAGGGCCAGCAAACCTCCCGTCAGCCAGATACCCAGGATGCCGAGGCCGCTCCCCAGGCAGGTGGCCACCAGCGGCGCAGTCTCATAAATGCCGGCGCCGATGATGATCCCGACGATGATGCAGGTGGAATCAAAGAGCGACAGTTCTTTTTGCGGGACTCCCGCCACTACCGCCTCCGGCAATCCAGTTTGGGGGATCGCTGCTCAGGTATTTTGCGGTTCCGGAGCTTTCTCCAATACCGTTCCCGAATCGGGGCCAGGTTACCCAGTGTTATGTCCCATAGATACCATTCATAAATCCAGGACCCTTAAACTCCCCCTCCCCTGGTGGGAGGGGGTTGGGGGGAGGGGGAATAAGGCAATGCGATCGGGTACTTATTTCACCCCCACCCTAACCCTCCCCCATCAAGGGGGAGGGAAAAAGCCAAGACATTAATAAAAATTATTTATGGGACGCAACCCTAGCGTTTCTTGACCGTCAGACTGATCCCCGTGGATTGCATGTTTAAAAAGATCGTCTCCAGGTTGGGGTTGGTGGTGATGGCCTTGATGAATTGCGGGGAAGGAGTGGGCCGGCTCATATTATCCGCCAGGATCAGGCCGCCGGGCCGGACCAGGGGCAGCAACTTATTGAGATAGTCCACGTAGCCGGGTTTGTCGGCATCAATGAACAGAATATCGATGGGCTCCTTAAGCCGGGTGACCGTCTCGTGGGCATCGCCCTCTACCACCGTAACGATATTATCCACCCCGGCCCGCTTGAAGTTCGCCCGGGCCTTCTCGGCCGTGTCGTGGTCGATCTCATGGGTAACGAGTTTGCCTCCCGTGGTCCTCAGGCCCAGGCACAGCCAGAGGGCCGAGTAGCCGTTGGAGGTGCCGATCTCCACCACCTGCTTGGCGCCCGTGGACTCGGCGAGGATGCGCAACAAGCGCCCATGGAGCGTATCTACGTTGGCCATCCACGGTCCTTGACGGATATCGTCCAGGACGCTTAAGATTTGCATCTCCGCGGCGTCTTTGGCCAAAGGCGGATGTTTCAGCGATGCCAAGCCCTGCCCTCCTTCCCCGCTCCCCTTGCGGCCCAATCCCCAGCCCGGCGCGAAACAGATGGCCGCCAGGGCCACGGCCGCTATCAAAACCACGATTCCCCAAGATTTTGCTTTATACATGCCTTCGATCCTTTTCGGCTTCTCTTATAAGTTCATTATCCGCCGTTTGAGGCGGTTGGGAAATGAATTATGCCGGTTACCTAATAAAACCCTCAGTGCGGCAAAACCGGCGCGGCAATCAGATGATTCTCTCTCATAAAGGGATGCGGGAGTTGCGGACTATGAGATGAACCGGTGAGCATGATATAGTAATAAAAACCTGACTGCTTATCCAGCGGCGTCAGGTTTAATAAATTTATGGACGTCACCGAAATCACCGCCCGCACCATTCTGGTCAGATCCAGGATTCCGGGAGTGGATTACGTCATCAATCCGTACCTGGGGTGCGGTCACGGCTGCCACTATTGCTACGCGGTGTTTATGCGCCGCTATGCCCGCCACCATGCCGGAGCCCCCTGGGGCAGCTTCGTCGAGGTCAAGATCAACCTGGCTCAGGTCCTCTCGGCCGAACTGGCGCGCAAGAAACACCGCGGCCGGGTCCTCCTGGCCAGCGTCTGCGACCCTTATCAGCCGGCGGAACTCAAATACCGCCTGACCCGGCAGGCTCTGGAACTATTGGCCGAGTTCGGCTGGGGCATCGATATCTTGACCCGCTCGCCTTTGGTCCTGCGGGACCTGGACCTCCTCACCGCCACCCCGGGGGTGAGCGTGGGGCTGTCCATCCCGACGGACGACGACCAGGTCCGCCGGGTGCTGGAGCCTCACGCCCCGCCCATCCCCGCCCGGATCGCCACCTTACAGAAGTTGCGCCAGGCGGGCCTGACCCCGTGGGTGTTCATCGCCCCCATGCTGCCCATGAATCCGGCCCGGCTGCATGAACTCATCGCCCCCTACGTGGGGGAGGTGATGGTGGATCCCCTGAATTACCGCACCCAGGTCCGCTCAATCTTCCGCCGGCACCGGTGGGATTATGCCCTGACCGACGCCTATGCCCGGGAAACCCGGGCCACGCTGCTGGACTTGTTCCAGGGGCAGGCGCGGGGGGCCGGACCGGCGGACCCGCGCCCGGACGAAGATGCCCCCCTCCCCGGCTGATTTGCCGGATAAGCCCGCCTGCCGATGCTTTGAGATGGAAAAGGACCGGTGGGGCGGGCCTCTGTGCCCGCCTCACACAACAGGTGGCGATTACTGATGGCGGCCGGGGACGGCCGCCCTACCAGAGTTTGGGTGGCTTTTGCTGGCCATTTGCCCCACTTTTTGATAGAGAAGGCCAGGAGGATCAAGCCGTCCCATGGACCACGCCACCCCGACCCTGTCCTGGCGACCGCGTCGCCGACTGCTGGTCCCGTCCATCCCGCGCTCCCGAACGCAGGTCTTTCCCTGGCTGGACCTGGCGCTGAAAATATTAGTGCCGGCCATGCTGCTGGTTCTCCTGGCCCTGGCCGGCAAGTTCGGGTCCTGCACAGCGTATGTGGAACTCCTGAGCCGCACCACGTATACGTCTTGGCTGCCCGCCCTGGGGGCCGGCTACACCCTGATGATGCTCATCTTTCAACTGGGGCGGACGGTGCTGTGGGCCTGCTATAAGCCGTACCCCTTGGCGGACGGCCCGTTGCCCTTGCTCACCGTGATCATCCCGGCCTATAATGAAGGGGCCATGGTGGAGAAGGCCATCAATGCCGTGGCGGCCTCGGATTATCCGGCGGACCGGCTGGAAATTGTGTGTATCGACGACGGATCGGTAGATGACACCTGGTTTTATATCCAGCGGGCCCGGAGGCGGCACCCCCACCTGGTGAAGCCCATCCGCTTTCCCGCCAACCGGGGCAAAAAGGAGGGGCTGTACGCCGGATTCAGGCGGGGCCGGGGGGAGATCTTCGTCACCATTGATTCCGACAGCCTCATCGCGCCGGACGCCCTGCGCCACCTGGTGGCGCCCCTGATGCACGAGGCGCGCATCGGCGCGGTGGCCGGCAACGTCAAGGTCCATAACCGCCACGCCAGTCTCATGGGCAAGATGCAGGGGGTGCGCTTCGTGAACCTGGACTATCTGCGGGCCTCGCAATCCCTGTATCGGGCGGTGATCTGTACCCCCGGGTCGCTGTCGGCGTATCGCCGCAGCGCGCTCCTGCCGCACCTTTCGGCCTGGCGGCGCCAGACTTTCCTGGGAGCGCCCTGCCACCACAGCGAAGACCGGGCCCTGACCAATTTTATCCTGCGGAGCGGCCACTACACGTATTACCAGCGGACGGCGCGCGTGCATACGCTGGTGCCGGAGACCTACGCCGGGGTGTGCAGGATGTACCTGCGCTGGGAGCGGGGCAACGTGCGGGAATCCTGCGTGCAGTTGGGCTACCTGTTCACGCGGTACCGGGATAAGCATCGGTTGATGCCCATCGTGGAATTCTGCCTGGCGCAGTTGGAATACCCGGTGACCATGCTCTGCTTCGGGCTGCTGGCGGCGTCGGTGGCGGTCTATCCCCTGATCCTGATCAAGCTTTTGGCCGCCCTGGGTGTGGTTTCCCTGGTTAACCTGATGTATTACCTCTGGCTGGAGCGGGACCTGGAGTTCGTTTACGGCGTCCTCTATGCGTACTTCGCCTTTTTCCTGCTCCAGTGGATTTACCCGTACGCCGCCCTCACGGTGCGCAACCGCCACTGGCTGACGCGCTAGGGTGATGACGTCGAAAGCGAGGAATTGAGGAAAGGATAATTTCGTTGATTATGCTGGTGCCTGGGGCCGGACTCGAACCGGCACGGGGCTAAACCCCGAGGGATAACTAATCCATAGAAATTAATGATTGCCAAAAGGGGACAGGGGAAAGGTGTATCTTATGGTGTATAAGAGGGGTGATAATCCGGGATTCTAACGACCAAAAGCAGATCGACGGCACCAGCGGGGTGCAGGAGGGCAGAAATCCCTATCACGGTTCAAAACTAAAATGGATTAAGGTATCAGAAATTTTTTGTAAATGAGTTTCACCGTTTTCCAGACCGCTTAATTCCGGGAAAACCTACTATTTTTTTTCAGCAATTTGTGCTATTGATCAATTATGGATAAACAAATAATAGAAGAAATCTTAAAACGAATTCAGCTCTTAGAAAAAGTTATCGAACCATATTATGTTCTAGGGATCGATTATAAAATTTGGGCGTTAATCATTCCTCTTATTGCGGTAATGTTTTCTCTTGTTATAGCTGTTGGAGTACCTTTTTTAGTTGAGCACTTAAGACGGAAACCCAGAAAATCTAATTTAGTGATAATGAATAAATCAGTAAATCCACAGGGTGATTCCTTTGTTGGAAGATTAATAATAACAAATGATTCCGAAGAAAGAGCTGTAAATGTGGAGGCTTATATTGAATCAATCGTTTATAATGATAAACCTATAAAAGATTACTTACCTATTCCATTGCGATGGACTCATGGTCACGTATATAATTCTGAAATTAGAAGAGATATATTTGGAAAGCAAACTGTTTATTTGGATATATTTCATTATCAAGAAGAACGTGGTGAAAATATTCCTGTTATTGAAGGTCTCAATAAAGAAGATCTTTATTGGTTTAAATTGCAGTCACCCATAACTACATTAGAATATTGTAATTTAAAATCAGGAAAAACTAAATTGCATATTAAACTTTATCAAGAAAGTGGACAGGTAAGGGAAAAAGATGTTGAAATAACTTGGGAAAAAAAGGGAGACCCACCAAAACTTATTATTTAAGATAATGTATAACTATTTTCCTGTTAGCAGGAACCAAGATTTGCCCCACTTTGGGCCTCTGTCATCACCAAAATCGGGTTGGCGACCGAGCGGCCCGAAGAGCCCTTGCCGAGTGCCTCCCTCCCCCCAGCTTAGTGTATATTTTGGTGTATATCTTCTTCCAGATTCACCCCAATTTAACCTAATCCGATCCAATCCAAAAAGGTAAGTAAAAAGCTAGTAAGTAGTTAGTTATTTTCATAAAACTCTGGTGCCTGGGGCCGGACTCGAACCGGCACGGGGCTAAACCCCGAGGGATTTTAAGTCCCTTGCGTCTACCCATTCCGCCACCCAGGCTGCAACCTTACTGTATTACATCACCCCTCAAGATTCAAGCTACTCTCAGCTCCCGGAGGGCGTCAGAGCCGCGCCGGGAGCCGGGTTATTTGGCCTTGCCCTGGGCCGCCACCGCCTCCATGGCCTGCTTGACGGCCGCTTCGTCCCCTAAATAGTAATGCCGGATCTGGTTGAGGTCCCCGTCCAGTTCATACACCAGGGGGATGCCCGTGGGGATGTTTACCGCCACGATTTCTGCATCGGAAAGCCCGTCCAGGTGCTTCACCAGGGCGCGCAGGCTATTGCCGTGGGCCGACACTAGCACCCGTTGGCCGGCCTTGATGGTCGGGGCGATGACTTCGCGCCAATAGGGCAACATGCGGGCCACGGTATCCGCCAGGGATTCGCAGGCCGGCAGCCGGTCTACGGGCAGGTGGGCATAACGCCGGTCGAAGCGGGGGTGGCGGGGGTCGTCCGGCTCCAGGGGCGGCGGCGGCACCGCATAACTGCGGCGCCAGATTTTCACCTGTTCCTCCCCGAATTTGGCGGCCGTCTCACTCTTATTGAGCCCTTGCAGGGCCCCGTAATGCCGTTCATTGAGCTGCCAGGCGCGGACCACCGGGAGCCACTCCAGTTCCATGGTCTCCAGGATGAGCCACAGGGTCTTGATGGCCCGCTTCAGCACTGAGGTGTAAGCGATATCAAAGGTAAAGCCGCGGTCCCGGAGGAACTGCGCCCCCTGTAGGGCCTCCTGTTCCCCCTGGGGCGACAGGCCCACGTCGGTCCAGCCGGTGAAACGATTTTCCAGATTCCAGGTGCTCTGTCCATGCCGCACCAGCGTCAGGGTGTAAGTCGTGCCCATGCGTCCCCCTTAAGGATGAATTGCCATGGCATGAAGCGCATATATTATATAAGCTCGGAAGATTTTTGGAAGAAAATAAACCCGGGGAAAATTCCGCCATCACCGGCCGGGGTCAGGCGTCCCGCCGGCGCATCAGGGCGCCATCCACCGAGGTTTCCTTACCTTGACAAAGGGGGGTTCTCGGACTTACTATGGCTAAAAGCCGGCATATTTCAGAGGGTTGGTTTTCCGGGCCAGCCATCATCGTTTAAAGACCACGAGGCTGTTGCCTGACCGGAGGTTCCGGGCCCGGGGCCTCGGTGAAACCTTATGACGGCCCATCAGGAGGCGACCATGCGAACCCGGGAGCGGATGTTGCCCGTGGGGTGGTACCCCGCCAGCGCCAGCGCCTGTAAGGCGGAGATCGACAAATTTATCGCCGGGACCACGCCGCTGCCGGCCGGCACCACGGTCTACGGCGGCATCGTGCCCCACGCCGGCTGGTACTTTTCCGGGAAGGCCGCGGCCCGGGTTTTTTATCTGGCCGCCAAGGCCCTCCAACCACAGGTGGTGTGTGTGTTCGGGGGCCACCTGGGCGGGAACTCGCCGCCACTGCTGGTGGCCGACGACGCCTGGGAAACTCCCCTGGGAGACCTGCCCCTGGCCACGGAGTTCTATGCGCCCCTGGCCAAACGCCTCACCCTGCGGGAAGAGTACCCCGGCGACAATACCATCGAAGTCCAACTTCCCTTCGTCAAATACTTCTTTCCCCAGGCCAAAGTCCTGGCCCTGCGCTCGCCCCATTCCCCCAAGGCCATCGAACTGGGCAAGGCCGTGGCCGCCGTGGCCAAGGAACTGAAGGTCGGTATCCTGGCCTTCGGGTCCACCGACCTCACCCACTACGGCCCTAACTACGGCTTCTCCCCCAAGGGCTACGGCCCCGAGGCGGTGAAGTGGGTCAAAGAAGTCAACGACCAGAAATTCATCGCCGAGGCCCTGAAACTGGACGGCCCCGGGATGCTCAAGACCGCGGCCGAAGACCAGAGCGCCTGCAGCCCCGGAGGGGCGGCCACCGCGGTGACCATCGCCAAGGCCGAAGGCGCCACCAAGGCCGCCCTCATCGACTACTACACCAGCTACGACGTCATGCCCGGCGACAGCTTCGTGGGCTACGCGGGGATCATCTTGGAAGGATGAGGAAGAAAGATTTTGAGGGGAGGACCGGGGGAAGTTTTTTGTAAGTATTCCCCCGCCCTCCCCTCAAACTCCCCTCCCACCCCCCTATACTGGTGGCACAGGCTTTCAGCCTGTGCTCCACAGCTCTTGCTTGAGAACGAAATCTGAATGGCATCCCATGCACGTGGACCGACTTGATCATGTGGTGTTGACGGTTGAGGATATTGACGCCACCGGTGAATTCTATGCCAGGGTTTTGGGCATGGAGGTGGTGACCTTCGGGGTTAACCGCAAGGCCCTGATCTTTGGCTCTCAGAGGATCCATCTGCACCAGGCCGGCCAGGAACTGGAACCCAAGGCCCACCGGCCCACGCCGGGCTCGGCGGATTTATGCTTTCTGGCCGACACCTCCATGGAAAATATTGTGGCCCATGTGCAGGCTTGCGGAGTCACGATCATCCTGGGGCCGGCGAGGCGGACGGGAGCCCCGGGGGAGATGGAGTCAGTATATTTTCGCGACCCGGATTTGAATCTGATTGAAGTTGGGGCGAGGAAATAGCCCTTAGTTTGGTGGGCCGTGCCCACCCTACATAAATAATGGTGCGCGGGGCGCACGCTACATACAAAAAAGGGCGGACACGCAGGTCCGCCCCTACATTTTTCCTATACGGGATTGGGGGTGGGGGTTTGGGGG
>JBAVUP010000125.1:0-4176 GCA_049696835.1 Desulfobaccales bacterium | reverse complement strand
ACCCAAAACCCAGAACCCGCTTTTACGCCGGTTGGTTCATGGCGGACAGTAGCCAGGGGTTAGGGCCCACGGGGCGGGTGAAGGTCCAGTATTCCTCGAACTTCACCGGCTCGGTTTTACTCCCTTCGAGCACCTGGCCGGAGGTTTCATCCACGTTATAGTCCAGCAGGCTGGCCAAGATCCGCACGGTAATGAAGTCGGAGCCCGATTCCTGCCAGGCTTCGGTGATATCCGCGGAGCGCACCGCGATATTTTCCAGCCGGTTGATCTGCTTCTGGGCCTTGAGACTGTCGGCGTCTGTCTGGAAAATCCGGTACATTTCGTCGGTGAGCAGGTTCTTGACGGTGGCCATATCCCGGTTGGTCCAGGCCCCCTGGGTCTTGAAGAACTGATCCATGCACATTTCCTGGAATTTGGCTTCATTGAAGGAGGGGTCGAACTGCACGATGTTGGCCAGGCCGCGCTCCAGATCCTGGTCGCCTGGCGGCGACATGACCCGCGGCTGCTCATAGACGGGTGGGTACTGAGGCTGAGGAGGCAGTTCCACGGTGCCGCGGCTCTGGTAATAATCCGGGGTGGCTGCGGCCTCCCGGCGCTTCTTCTTGATGTACCAGTAGATCAGGTAGGCGATGCCCGCCAGCAGCACGATATCGAATAGGCCGATGCCGCCCCCACCGCCGCCGGCGCCGCCATAGGCCGAGGGTCCGCCGAATAGGCTGTGGAAGAGCAGACCGCCGGCCAGGCCGCCCAGCAGACCGCCGCCGAAGCTGCGCATGAATCCCCCCGAGGACGGGGTCGGTTGGGGGGCCATGGACGCCCCGGGCGACGGCGATGGGGATGGCGTCGTGGGCCGGGGCGCGGTGTAGGGCTTGGGCGCGGACATGGACCGGGAGCCGCGGCTGCCCATGGAGCCGCCGCCGCCGACCCGGGCCCAGGCCTCCACCTGCAGCGCCCAGGTACACAGAAACATGAGCGCCAACAGGATTAAGAAACCCTTCAGCAATTTCTTCAACATCATATACTTCCTCCGATAAATGTTGCGGTACAGGTCAAGAGCTTGGAATTCTGTTTATTATATCGTTTCCGTAAACTCATTTCATCACAATTTGCACTGCCTACCGGCCCCTGGCCACCGGCTTGACCCCCATCTTTTCCAACTCCCCGCAGCAGAGGGAGCTTCCCAGGCGGCAGCCCTCCTGGAAATCGGCGATGGCCTTGTCCCGTTCATGGAGGTGGTGCCGGTAGATGTTGCCCCGGAAAAAATAGGACATCGCCAGGTCAGGGCTCAGGTGGATGGCGGTGGTGAAATCACCCACCGCCTTCTGGTATTCGCCCTGGCAAAACCAGGCCATGCCCCGCTTGTTGAACACCCACGGGTCCTTGGGGGCTAGCCGCGCGGCTTGGTTGAGGTCAGCGATGGCATCGTCGAACTTGCCCTCCTGGGCCAGGCAATCTCCCCTTTCCTTGCAGGCCTCGGCGTTTCTGGGGTCACACTTCATGACCTGGGAATAAATCAAAATGGCTTCCGGGCGCCGATCCAATGCCACCAGGATGTGCCCCTTGAGCAGGAGAGCCTTGACATTGCCGGGGTAATCCGCCAGGGCCTTGTCCACATCCTCCAGGGCCTCTTGGTTGCGCCCCAGACCATTCAGGGCCAGGGCCCGGTAATACCTGGCCTCGGCGATCTGGGGATAACGGTCCACGTAGGCACTCAGCAGTTTCAGGGCCTCCGCATTGCGGCCCGCTTTCTGGGCCTCCATGCCCTTCACCAGCAGGGCCTGGCCGGCCTGGGCCCCCACGGAGATCAGGCTACTTAAAAATAAAATAACCATGATTATTATAAGGCGGCGAGTCATTCTCTATCTCCTAGGAATAAGTCTGCGGCCATGTGGCACTATTTTTTTGCCATGATTAAATAGCCTTGCTCGCGATGCACCTCACCTAGGTTGCTATTATTGCCCCACATATTTTCACTCAAGTAAACCAGGCGCATTAACCACGGTATTTTTAAAAAGCGGGGATATGTCTCCCACGATATAAAATTGGCCTCTTTTAAAAGTCTATCCACTCCCCAACGGGTATATCTTAAGTAATCTAAAAACTTGCTACTGTGAAGAGGATAGATAAAATGAAATGAGACATATAATACTCCCCCCAACCTTAACATATTATAAAGATTTTTCATCGCCTGGAAAGTGTTATAGACATATTCAAATACTTCCAAACAAAAAACTACATCATAAATCTCCTTTAATTGCCACGGCTGATTCAGATCATATTCCGGGAGATCCAGAATGTCATATTGCTTCACTTGCCACGATTTGACCCGATCTTTCACCGGCAACTGTTTGCCGCCCACATCCGCAACGGCCTCCGCCTCAATAGCCAGGGTCTGAAGCCACCCTTCCAGTTGCTTCCTGGTATGGGAGGCTCTTTTTCTCACCATATTCCTGAGGATCAACGCGGCTTTTCCCCTATCTGTGATAATACAAGGGCCACCTGCCCAGGCAGGTGACCCTTTATATCATGAATTGATTTTTCCCTTCCAGCCTTAATAACTGCGCATGGCCCGGAGGCGCGCCACCCGGTCTTCAATGGGCGGGTGGGTGCTGAAGAGGTTCATGAGGCTGCTGCCGGTCAACGGGTTGACGATGAACATGTGGGCCGTGGACGGGCTGGCGTCCATGGGGGCCCGCTGCACCCCCATGGAGAGTTTCTCCAGGGCCCGGGCCAGGGACTCGGGGTTGTGGGCCAGGTGGGCCCCGGTCTCGTCCGCCAAATATTCCCGGGAGCGGGAGATGGCCATCTGGATAAGCATGGCCGCGATGGGGGCGATGATGGACATCACCAGGATGCCGATAATCCCGCCCCCTTCATCGTCGTCCCGGCCTCCGCCGAAGATGGCGCCGAACCGGGCGATATCCGCCAGGATCATGATGGCCCCGGCCATGGTGGCGGCAATGGTGGAGATGAGGATATCCCGGTTGCGTACGTGCCCGATCTCATGGGCCAGCACCCCTTTCAACTCCGTCGGGGTGAGCAGGCGCATGATCCCTTCCGTGGCCGCCACCGCGGCGTGCTCGGGGTTGCGGCCCGTGGCGAAGGCATTGGGGGAGTCGTCGGGGATGAGGTAAACCCGGGGTTTGGGAATGCCCGCCTCCTGGGCCAGCTCCTCCACGATCTGGTGCAACTGGGGGGCGTCCGCCGGACTCACTTCCCGGGCGCCGTACATCTTCAGGACAATTTTATCGGAAAACCAGTAGCTGAAAAAGTTCATGGCGAGGGCCAGGATAAAGGCGATGTACATGCCGGAGCGGCCGCCCAGCAACCTTCCCATGAGGATGAGAAACGCGGTCATACCCGCCAGTAACAGCACCGTTTTGATGCGATTTTCCATAAGTCTGCTCCCAACCTGGCCTGTCTTCCCCGTCGGGGAAATCTTCAGGTTTTGCTTGCTCTTTTTGACAGCCATCTATCTTAAATTTTAAAGTCAGTCGTGAGGCTTGTCAATAGCATCCCTGGACTCGTCCAGACGGATAAGATATAGAAAATATTCCTGATTCCCCTTGGCGCCCTTCAAGGGCGCCGGAAATGCCGGGCTCACCTGCAGACCCAAGGATGCGGCCGCCGCGGCCACCCGTTGCACCGCCTCCTGCTGCAACCCGGGGTCCCGCACTACCCCGCCTTTGCCTACCTGGCCCTTGCCCACTTCGAATTGGGGTTTCACCAGGGCTACGATTTCGCCTTTGGGGCCGAGAAATTCCAGGATCTTCGGGAGCACCAGGGTCAGGGAGATGAAGGACAGGTCCAGGGTGGCCAGCTCAATGGGCTCGGGGATGGCGTCCGGGGGCAGGTGGCGGATATTCACCCGCTCCAGCACCACCACCCGGGGATCATGCCTCAGCGTGGAGTCCAACTGCCCGTAGCCCACGTCCACGGCATAAACCTTCCGTGCCCCCCGGGTCAAAAGGCAGTGGGTGAAGCCCCCGGTGGAGGCTCCCACATCCAGGGCCACCTTGCCGGCGGGGGATACCTGAAAATGGTCCAGTGCCCCGGCCAGTTTCTCGCCGCCCCGGCTGACAAAGGGGGACGGCTCTTTGATGATTACCCGGGCCTCCTCCGGCACCAAGGCGCCGGCCTTGGGGGAGACCAGGCCCTCCACCTGCACCCGGCCGG
>JBAVUP010000124.1:0-7426 GCA_049696835.1 Desulfobaccales bacterium | reverse complement strand
GCTCGAGGAGACTTTGGCGGCCGCGCCGGGGGCACGGCTGCTGGACGTAGGCTGCGGTTCCGGGGTGTTGCTCCTGGCGGGAGGGGCCGGGGGGGCGGCCTGGGGGGTGGGCGTGGATCTCTCCTGGCCGGCGGTGGCCACCACCCGGGACAACGCCCGGGTCAACGGCCTGGCAGAGTCGGTGCGGGTGGTCCGGGGGTCCACGGAATGCCTCCGGGGACCTTTTGGGGTGATCCTGGGAAATTTACGCTGGGCGGTCCAGATGGACAAGGTGGAAGAGTTCACCCGGCTGGCCGCCCCCGACACCCGGCTGATCCTGTCGGGCTTTAAGGACACCCAGGAGGAGGAACTCCGTGCCCGCTATGAGGCCGCGGGCTGGTCGCGGCGCCGCCGCCTCACCCGGGATGAATGGGTCATCGAAGTGCCGCCGGAGCTGAGCTATACCTGGGTGGCCTGGCTGCTGACGCGCTCAGTGGCCGGTGGTCAGTAGCCAGTTGTCAGTTATCAGTCGTCAGTTGGTCAGTTGTCAGTCAGTAATGGAGGGCGGGCATTGCCCGCCATCATTTGGGACTTTAGATACCTGAAGTTATTGGAAGGCCTCATATTTTTGACTTTCAGCCGGTATTTCGCTATCATCCAGCGACGGGAAGGATAACGGATAAATTTAAATTTACTTAATACATGATCTAAGACATAAAAAAGAAACTGTTGGCCATGTCACGATTTGTATCTCCTCCGAAGGATCAACTCAATAAGTTAAGGCAACCTCTTACCCAGGGGGAGAGGCTGGTATTTGATTTCTTTGATTCCCATCTTAAACCTGAATGGGAAATTTATATACAACCTCATTTAAATGGATTACGGCCAGATTTTGTGCTCCTTCATCCGGAAATAGGAATTGCTGTTTTTGAGATTAAGGACTGGGATCTTGATGCGATGGATTATCGCGTGCAAGAGAGAGTGGGGAAACCTCCAATTTTGATTGCAATAAAAGATGGGGTAAAATTTTCATTGCAGGATCAAAATCCAATTGAGAAAATTCATCGTTATAAACAGGAAATATATGAACTTTACTGTCCTCGTCTAAAAAAACAATTTGGATATGCCGCTATTACTTCTGGGGTTATTTTCCCTTTTGCTAATGATGAAAAAATAAAAGAATTATTGGTGCCTTGTTTAAGATATCGGAAAATCGATAGCAACGGAAAATATAATCCAATTTCTGGTTCGGCTACGATTCAATCAGGAAATATTAGAAAGGCATTTCCCGAAAGCTTTCGGAATGAATCATATTTTATGAATCAAACATTAGCACAAGACTTACGAAACTGGTTAGTTGAGCCAGATTATTCAGAATCGCAGCGGCAACCATTGGAAAAAGAATTAGACCATAATCAAATAGCACTAGTTAAAAGTCGTACAGCATCAGGTTATCGCAGGATTCGAGGACCTGCAGGGTCAGGTAAATCTTTGATTTTAGCAGCGCGTGCGGCGCAACTGCTATCTGAAGGCAAAGAAGTCTTAGTTGTCACGTTCAATATCACACTTATTCATTATTTAATGGATATTGCGGTGAGATGGCCTCATGGTGATGGTAAAACGCGGAAGGATGTCACTTGGCTGAATTTTCATAATTGGTGCAGAAGAATTTGTTTAGAAACCGACCATGAGAGAGAATATAAAGCGCTATGGAAAGAACATTTTTCTTCTGTCGAGAATATACCAGATATAGCCGAGATAACCAATCAAGAAACAAAAAGAATATTAAGCGAGAAGCTACCAAAGCTAGTTGAATCTATTATTTATGATGATACACAGGGGATTATTAAGAACTACGATGCAATACTCGTCGATGAAGGTCAGGATTTTCTACCGAGCTGGTGGAATGTTCTTAGAAAAGTTTGTAAAAAAGGCGGAGAAATGTTGCTTGTTGCCGATGCCACTCAAGATATCTATGGCACAGCGCGCTCATGGACTGATGCCGCTATGTTAGGAGCGGGTTTTCCAGGAGGTAAATGGGCGGAATTGAAAATAAGCTACAGGTTACCCCCCAAGGCATTGCAATACGCACGCCAATTTGCACAGCGATTCTTACCTCCAGATATAGTGGATTTGCCAATATCCCCTCAATCAGAGATTGATTTGTTCCCTTGTAAGTTGCGTTGGGTGCAGACTAACCAAGAGTATGCATTGGAGGTGTGTCAAGAGGAAATAATGCAGATCGCTCCTTCAGCGGACCCAAGGCTTCTTGCAATTTCTGATATAACATTTCTTGTCCCAACCCAGAAATTTGGTAGAGAAATTATCAAGAGAATCGCGGAAATAGGAATTAAAGTCATTCATACTTTCGGAAATGACAGCCAGGAATCTCGCAGGTTAAAGATGGGGTTTTACATGGGAGATGCACGAATAAAGGGTACTACACTTCATAGTTTCAAGGGATGGGAATCTCGTGCGCTTGTTCTATATATCGGTAAGGCTCCTGATCAACGCGCTATGGCTCTTGTATATATAGGACTTACACGTTTGAAACGCCATATCGAGGGCAGCTTTTTGACGGTGGTATCTTCTGCTGATAGTCTTTCTGAATATGGCAAGACATGGCCAGAATACAGAGAAAAATATCAATAAGTACAAAAGGTGACTGCCACCCACCAACCCCTCTTAGAACATTGGATGAACTCATAGTCTTGATTGGGAAATAGATTGTTTCCCGCTGAGATTTTCCTAGGTGAGAACGGCGCAACCATGGCAGGCCTGTAGACCCGTATTACCAACATTTCATGATCTAAGAGCCACTAAGGGTCTATGAGGGATCTTCAGGAGGTAAATCGTGACGCCGGAAGAAGCCTATCAGTGGCTGGCGGAGCACAGCCGTGAGACCGCTTATTATGGGTCCATGGGGCATTTACTGGGCTGGGACCAGCGGACTCAGATCCCGGCCAAGGGCCATGGGCACCGCCACAACCAGTTCGCCATGCTGGCCAAGTGGATACATGCCCGGGCCACCGACCCCCGGGTGGGGGAGGCCCTGGCCCGGGTGGAGGGCACGGACCTGGTGCGGGACCCGGGGTCCGGGGCCGCGGTCAACGTCCGGGAGTGGCGGCGGGATTATGATCGGGCCACCAAAATTCCCCAGGCCCTGGCGGTGGCCCTGGCCAGGGCCACCGCGGCGGGCGAAACGGTGTGGGAACAGACGCGGCCGGCCAGCGATTGGCAGAACTTTCAGCCGGCCCTGGCCACCATCGTCAGCCTGAAGCGCGAAGAGGCCCAGGCCCTGGGCTACCCCCGGGAACCGTATGACGCCCATGTGGATGACTTTGAGCCGGGCGAGACTGCGGCAGGGCTGGCACCCCTCCTGGAAGAGGTCCGGGAGGCCCTGGTCCGGATTTTGGAGGCCATTCAGGGAAGCAGTCGGCGACCCGAAAAGGAGGTGGTGCGCCGGCATTTTCCGGTGGCCGACCAGGAACGCTTCGCCCGCCTGGCTGCCCAGCGGCTGGGGTACGATTTCAACGCCGGCCGCCTGGACCCCACGGCCCATCCCTTTTCGGTGGACATCGGCCCCGGCGACGTGCGCATCACCACCCGCTACGATGAGCATTTTTTCAATCAGGCCTTTTTTGGAACCTTGCATGAGGTGGGGCATGCCCTGTACGATCAGGGGCTGCCGGAGGATCACTGGGGCACCCCCCTGGGGTCCACCGTATCCCTGGGCATCCACGAATCGCAATCCCGGCTGTGGGAAAACCTGGTGGGCCGTTCCCTGGGGTTTTGGCGTTACTTCTATCCCCAGGCGCAGGCGGCTTTCCCGGCGCTCCAGGGAGTGCCCCTGACGGTCTTTCACGGCGCGGTCAACGACGTCGAGCCGTCCTTGATCCGCACTGAGGCCGACGAAGTCACCTATAACCTGCACGTCCTGATGCGCTTTGAGCTGGAGCGGGCTTTGATGAACGGCGACCTCGGGGTGGAGGAGCTGCCCGGGGCCTGGAACGACAAGATGGCCGCCTACCTGGGGTTGACGCCCCCCGCCCCCGGCCAGGGGGTCATGCAAGATATGCATTGGTCCGCGGGGCTGTTCGGGTATTTTCCCACCTACACCCTGGGGAACCTGTATGCCGCCCAGTTCTATGCCCGGGCGGAGGCGGAGCTGGGGCCCCTGGAAGAGCAGTTTGCTGCGGGTGATTTTGCCCCGCTGCTGGCGTGGCTGCGGGAGAAGATTCACCGCCAGGGCCACCGTTTATGGGCCCGGCCGCTGGTCAAGGAAGTGACGGGGGAGGACCTGACCCCCCGCCACCTGGTGAGTTATTTGCAACGGAAATTTGGCGCGCTGTATGGTTTCCCGGGAGAAGACCTGGCCAGGCTCTGACGTTGAGAACGGCAAGATTTATACTCCCCGGGAAGGCCCATGGCGCCGTAAGCTGACGACGACCGGGACGGCGCGCCGGTCATCTGCCTGCCGAGACCGAAACTTCTGAAAAAGTATCATGGCTGACATGACGCCCACCAGGAGTAACCAAAAGATCATAATGATATCCATAAGTCATCTACCTCTGGGATAATGTTAATCTGTGAGAGGCCGTAACCGGTCCGTTAAGCCCCGGTTCAACCGGAGCATAAATCGGTGAGCCGGGGCTATCGGTGCATACCGCCAAGCCTAACCACAAGGCAATTTTTTACTGACAATCCGTTTTGCCTGATCGCTCGTTGCCAGATGATGGCGCGAAAGGCATTGCATGATTTGATCATATATCTTCCGGCTGCCGGCGCCATCCGGTGAACTACTGATTCTGGCGCCGGGAATCTCCGTAATTGAGAGGGGAATTTAATCAAAGCTAAAGGGAGAGGCGCCGGCGGGCGGCGGCCGGATGAATCCGCCCAACCAGGCCTCTTTCCTGAATCAATCGCCGACGGACAGGGAGAGGCGTGCTAAATTAAGGTATTTTCCCGGTTGAAATCAGGAGAACTCCTATGGTAATTGTCGATCAGCTGTAATAATGGGTTAGCTAGGCGAAAAGTAATACTCACTAGAGCACAATTAAAGTTGATTAATTTATATTCATAAGAACTTGAAGCTTCTGATAGAATATTCTTAGGGGATCAAAATTTAGTTAGGGAGAACCGGCAATTACCACCATCATTATTATATTGGTGGCCTACGGCGCCTACACGCTCTTATCGGTTTGGGCCAGGCGGAAGAGCGGTCTTCTGCCCCGGAAGAAATCCAGCCGATATTGCCGGAAAGTTTTGACCGTCAGTTGCGGCTTAGGCCTGGGACTTATCTATGGGCTCGGGTTACTGTCCGACTACACTCCCCATAACCCCGGGATAGAGAGATTTCTCGGCACCGTCTGGGCCGGAACTGAGGGAAATAAAGCTTCTCTCATTGATGATTATTTCCCTTCGATAACCAGGAAATCAGCCGGCAATCCGGGTTACGCCTTTCTCCATCCCGATTCCCCGCTTCATCAACTGGCAGCCCCGGGAAAAAAATCTCACCCGCGGCGCCCGGCGCATCGGCCCAAATCTCGCAAATCTCATAGTTCCAAGAGAATGGCCAAGAGATAGCTTTCACGAGGGGCCAGTTTTTCCTGTTCCGGCCACCTTGCCAAAGCTGAAACTCCTCTCACCTTCCGCAACTCCTATTTCGGAGCCTTATACCCGCAGGTGGCGGCCTTCTTTAATGCCGCGGCGGTCTCTTTGACGGTCATCAGCGGGGTGGTTTTGAAGGCCTTGACCGCCCCGCCCGCGGCCACCGCCATGGCAAAGGCGGCGGCGCTGACGTTGTCGGGCATCTGGCAGATCAGGATCCAATCATAGTCGCCGAAGGCGCCCCAGCAGCCCGCGATCTTGCCGCCCATTTTCTCCACAATGGACCCCAGGGTCTGCACCCGCTTTTCCACATCGATTTTCATCATGACCTTCCAACCTTCCGGAGCTTCGGCGATTTGCAGTAAATAGTCCGACATGGCAACCTCCTAAATGGGTGGAATTGGGTTACGCTAAATCATTGCCAACCGCCCGGCGCCTCACCGGATGATGGCTCTCAGGGGTTGCCATCAGCCGTTTCCCCACCAGACCGGGCGTGCTCCCCCAAACGGGAAACACCTTGGTTTTGAAGTTATCCTCTTGGGTTGGTCGACAACGTAAACGATGAATATAAACCTGACCTGTTGAAAACCGCGCACCAGGCCTTATGTTGAAACTAGTCATTGCCGGAGGAAAAGTAAAGTTTCTGTATCATGATGACGATTAGAGACCCAGGCCAAGGAGGAAGATTATGACCATGGCAGGCAGAAGGAGGCGCTGGATCCTCACCGGGGTGGTGGCGTGGGCCGTGGCCCTGGCCGGCTGCGCGGCGATGCAGACCGCTCAGACTCAATCTACGGAACAGTTGCTGTCGGCCTCGGGGTTTCACCTGAAGCTGGCGGACACCCCGGCCAAACAGGCCAAACTCAATACCTTGATGCCGCGCAAAATCGTGCCGCATGATCGGAACGGCAAAATCCTTTACGTCTATGCCGACCCCACCAATAACCGTCTGTATGTCGGCAATGAGCAAGCCTACCAGAACTTCCAGGCCCTGGCGGTGGAAAAGCAGATCGCTCAGGAGCAGCGGCAGGCCGCGGCCATGAATGCCGACGCCGCCATGGATTGGGATATGTGGGGTCCGGACCCCTGGTATTAATGCGGCAGCCCGGTCCCCTGCCCGAAGCAGCCTCTCAGTTTTCGATAAAACCCTGACGCCGGCCCGCGTCCCGGCAGGTTCCCGGGCGCGGGTCGGCTTGATCCCGATCGGCTGCCCACGCGGCGCCCCCAAGGAGGAAGGTTCATGCCCGATATTATGGAAGATGCCCTCATGCCGACTCCATTAGACCTCCAGGAACTGCACCGCCACTGGTGCTGGTGGCTGGCCCTCGGCATTATCCTGATCTGCCTGGGCACCCTGGCCCTGGGTTGGTCGGTGCTGTTCACCCTGGTGTCCGTGATCTTCTTCGGCTGGATCCTCTTGATCGCCGGGGTGATGGAGGCCATCCAGGCCTTCCGCCAGCGCCGCTGGAGCGGCTTCTTCCTCCACCTGCTGAACGGCATCCTGGCCGTGGTGGTGGGCCTGCTGTTGCTCATCAATCCCGGAGCCGGCGCCCTCGTCCTGACCCTGTTGCTGGCCATGTTCTTCATCGTGGCCGGGATCTTCCGCATCGTCGCGGCCCTGCACCTGCGCTTCCCCACCTGGGGCTGGCATCTCGTCAGCGGCTGCGTCACCCTGATTTTGGGGATTCTCATCTGGATGCAGTGGCCCGTGTCCGGCCTCTGGGTCATCGGCCTGTTCGTGGGCATTGACCTGATCTTCAGCGGCTGGTCCCGGGTGATGCTGGCCCTGGCCGCCCGCAACCTGCCGCCGGCGGCGGGGTGAGGGGGAAAATGATTT
>JBAVUP010000123.1:0-15639 GCA_049696835.1 Desulfobaccales bacterium | reverse complement strand
CTGTAGATGTATAATAATTGTTAGCATTTCTTTCTTTAGAGTATCTAAAAAGGCAGGATATAAAATTGGAATCAATTGACGCAAAGTATCTTTTTCTACTTGTGGTCCTTGATAATCTCTTAGGTTTTCTTCAATAAATCCATTGATTAATTCAGGTTTACTTAATAGTGCAGCTTTTAAGTTATCAAATTTTGAAAGATAGGCTAAAATTTTACCAGCTAAATACTCAGATGATTCACGAAATGAATCCCGTATATGTTTTGTTCGTATTACTAAATGGGTGATTAATTGAGGTATTCTTTGATCAGAAATTTCCCCATCCATCTTTCTAACTCTTAGTTCATCGAGTAGTGGTGCATATTCATTTTCCAATTTAGTTATATCGTCATCAGCACTTGATTCACCCAATTTCCCATAAAAGTATTTTTCTACACAAACTTTTCGAATGTTCGCCTCAATCGGTTTTTGATTCCTTGGATACACCCAAGTGAATATCTTTCCATTTTCTATCCTATTTGGAAAACCTTTGAGCAAAAATTTTGGTAGAATATGCTGCCTATTACCAGCCATATTTTGCCTTATTTTGTTTTGGGCTGCGGATACCCGCTCCAATACCGCACCAGGGTCTCGTCCACCTCCACCTGGAGGGGCGTCTTGACGGTGAGGGGAATCCTGGCCGGGGCCTCGCCGTTTAGGACCCGCCGGGCCAGGGCCGCCAGGTCCTCCCCCAGGCGGCGGTAATCCAGGGCCACCCATAACACCGCCCCCGCAGGCGAGCCTTCGGGATAGCCGCTCACCACCATTACCCGCCGGCGCCGGCCCCAGTCCAGCACCAGGGGGGCATAGCGTGCCGCGCTGGCCGCCGGGGGCAGATAGATCACCCGGGCTCCCCGGGCCACGAGGCGCTCCAGGCCGGGGCCATCCTTGGCGGCCGCGGTGCTGGTCTCGGTCAAAGGCCGCACCCCGAAACGCGGCGCTTGCTGCTGAAAATCCCGGGCCAGGTCCGCGGCCACCCCGTCTGTGGGGTCGTAGAAGAGCCCCCAGGAGCCTTGCCCCAGCAGGCTGGCGCCGTGCTGTAACGCCGCGGCCAGGGGCGCCGGGGACGCAATGCCGGTGACGTTCTCCTGGTGGATCTCGGGATGGGCCGGGTCATAGGCGGCCCCGGTAAAATACGGGTTGGCCACCAGACCGAAGACCACCGGAATCCGCTTGACCACCGGGGTCACCAGCATGAGGGCCGGGGTGCCCAGCACCACCAGGAGCCGGGGACGCGCCTGCCGCAGCCGGCGCAAGGTGTCCCGGCCCTGGGGGCCGAACTCCGGGGCGTACGCCACTTCCACGGGGCCCGCTCCCAGATTGGCCTCCAACCCGGCCACCGCCTGGCGCATCCGGGGGGAGTCCGGGGAACCGAACACGATGATGGGAGCCGGCCCGCGGCCGCACCCCGCGGCCAGGAACGCGATCAACAGAAAGACGGCCAGGGGTTGGCGGTTTTCGGGTGGTGCTTCTCGGGTAAGGACCTTGGGTATAAACGGGATGCCCATAGCTGCGGTTGGTTATCTTAGATCACGCCTTGAACCGCTGATCACCGGGTTCCGCATCGTCCTTCCCTGAGGGCCCCAAGCCAGCCTGGCCTTTCATCCGCAAATCGAGGCGCGCAACTCTCAATTTATCAGACGGCCGATGCGGTCCCACCGTATCCGGAACTCGTTGCTATTCCAGGATAAATGGTGAATGAGACCCTGCATTCCCCCCCAAAGGGCCAGGATAAGGGGCTCGTCCGGAGGTCCCTGCCAGGAAAAATAGATGATGAAGGCCTTGCCCCGGAAGTCATTCATGGGCACAAACCCCCAAAAGCGACTGTCATAACTGTGATCCCGATTGTCCCCCATGACGAAATACGAGTTGGCCGGCACGGTCACCGGACCGAGGTTGTCCCGGGCCGATTCGGTGGGACGTTGCGGCGGCGGGATAATCAAGGGATCGTCATAGACCGCCTCAGGGGTCTCATACACTTTACCGTTGATAAAGACTTTCTTGTTGATAACCTGGATCTTGTCGCCGGGCAGGCCGATAATTCGTTTGATATAGTCCTTGGTGGGGTCCTGAGGGAAGATAAATACCACCACATCCCCCCGCTTGGGTTTGCCGATGGGAATCCAGACCTTGTTCGTGATGGGGTTGCGGATGCCGTAGGCAAACTTGTTCACCAGGAGATAGTCGCCGATCAGTAAGGTCGGTTCCATGGACCCGGAAGGAATGGAGAAGGCCTGTACCAAGAAGGCCCGGATGACCAGGGCCAGGATCAGGGCAATAAACAGGGCCTCCCCGTATTCCCGCCAGATAGGCTTTTTCTGGGAACCGGGTCGCGCGCCAGCGTCTTTGGATTTCATAAGTGGCATCATAAGGATTTTCGGAAGCGTCGGAAGTGGCGCCCCATCTCGTTGCGGCCCTAATCCACCGGGCTGAATTGGTCTTGGGTGGCGCCGCAGATGGGGCAGACCCATTCCGGGGGTAATTTATCAAATGGGGTATTGGGAGGGACGTTATTGTCAGGGTCTCCCTGGGCTGGATCGTAGATATAACCACAGATCTGACACTGGTATTGCTTCATGGCTTTCTCCTTTGCTCAGAGCAGATGACCCCGGGCCAGATCCCGCATGAGGTCGGGCCCGGCGGCGAAAGAATCAAGATAATAATCCGCGGTCAATTCGGGATTGCGGTAGGCCACGAACGGCACCCCGGCATTGGCGGCAAATTTCTCATCCACCCGGGAGTCACCGATATAGATGGCGTTCTCGGGCGACAGCTGAAAGTGTTTCAGGATGCGCGCGAAGGATTCCGGGTGAGGCTTGGGGTGGCTGACATCCTGGGCGGACACCACCAGATCAAAGTCGTCAGTCAGCCCGTGGTAATGGAGGACGGCCCGGGTGGTGGTGGTGCGATTGGTGGCCAGCGCCGTAAAGCAGTTCTGGCGCAAGAACTTCAGAAATTCCCGCAGAAACGGTTCCTCCACCATCATGGCGATGAAGGGGTGGTAGTCGAAACTGCGGGCGAAGCGCGCCACCGCCTCCAGGTCGGGATAGCCTCTAAAGATGTGCTCCAGGGACTCCCCCACGGTATGGCTATGGACACAGTCCACGTCCTCGGGGCTCAGGGCCGGGCGGCCGAAGTGCATCAGAATGGCGTTGTAGAAGGCGATGTTGGCCTGCCGGGAATCGAACAGGACTCCATCGCAATCAAAGGCTACCAGTTTGATCAAGGTGTCGTTCCACAGGGTTGGCGCCCCGGTTCCATCCTCGGGCCTTGCCGCCCGGGCCGGTGCCGCGCTTTAAAATTCAAATATTATCAGAATATGCTCAATTTTCAATGGCGGCGGGAAAAAAGGAAAAAGTTCTTTGAGATTGAGCCGTACTCGGGAATTTTTCGTTGGGCCTTTCTCCTGTGTCAGGCCCAGGCAGTACAGGTCAACCCGGCCGGACGCGGGCTGACCCGGCTGGCCCCTGGGGCGGTTTTCCCCTTGCTTTTCTGCCGCGGTTCTCCCAGAATCATACCTTATGGCGAACACCGCGAAACTGCGCCTGGCAGCCGTCCGGAAGCTTTTGTCCGCCCATGAGATTGACGCCCTGCTCGTGTCCGGCCCCGAGAACCGCCGCTATCTGAGCGGGTTTACCGCCATTGATCCCGACTGGGGCGTGCTCCTGATTTCCGCGTCGGCGGCCTTTCTCCTCACTGATTTCCGCTACCAGGCCTGGGCCCAGCAGGAAGTCCGGGACTTTAAGATATGCACCTACAAGGTCGATCTGGCGGAAACCCTGGGGGAGCACCTCAAGGAGCTCCAGGTCCGCCGCCTGGGTTTTGAAGCGGTTCATCTCACCTATTGGCAGTACCAGCGCCTGACCAAAAACGTGGCCGGGGCGGGGCTGACGGTGGCCTGGGAGCCCCTGGAAGGGCTGGTGGAAGGCCTGCGGCAGCACAAGAGTACGGCAGAGCTGGCCACCATGCGCCAGGCCCTGGATCTGACGGAGACCGTGATGCGCCAGGTCGCCGGAGAACTCGCCCCGGGACAGACCGAGCGCCAGGTGGCCTGGGAAATCGAAAAACGCCTCCGGGAAGGCGGAGCCGAGGGTATGGCCTTCCCTCCCATCGTGGCGGCCGGGCCCAACAGCGCCCGCCCCCATCACCACCCCGGGGACTATGTCCTCAAGGCCGGGGAACCCATCCTCATCGACATGGGGGCCCGGATCGACGGCTACTGCGCCGATATGACCCGCACCTTTATCATCGGGCCGGCCGATGAGCACTTCCGGAAGATCTATGCCCTGGTGCGCCGGGCCCAGGCCCGGGCCGAGGCCGAACTCAAGGCCGGCATGGACAGCCTGGCGGGCGATGCCCTGGCCCGGGAGGTGATCGCCGCCGAGGGCTACGGCGAGGCCTTCGGCCATTCCCTGGGGCACGGAGTGGGTCTGGCGGTGCATGAGGCCCCCAGCCTGAGCCCCTCCGAGGCCAGGCGAGGCGTGCTCCCGGCCGGCTGCGTGGTGACGGTGGAGCCGGGCATCTACCTCACCGATTGGGGCGGCGTCCGCCTGGAGGACATGGTGCTGCTTCACCCCGATGGGGCCGAGATTCTCAATAAACCAGGATACTTTTATAAGTGGTAGGGTTGTTTCGACGGAGGGCGAAAAGGCCAAGAGGGCAGGAAACGAGAGGTGACATTTCGTCCTCAAGTTTTCCTGGCGATGTTATGGGAAAAGTAGAGGTATGATAAGGGAAAGGGAGGCAACCTTTTCCCCTTTTCGTTTCTTCGCCTTTTCTTCTCGCCCCTTAATTTATGTCCGGTCCCGGGCCTGGACGTCGCAGACCATGACCACCAGGTCGCTGCTCTTGCCGGCCGGGTCCTTGACCAGGTCTTCGAACACCGCTTTCACGGAAAACCCGGCCTTTTTGAAGGCGGTAAAGGCGCTTACCGCCTGGAGGTGAATCTCGGCCACCAGTTTTTCCAGGCCGAATTCACCGGCCAGCTCAACGATCTCGTTGATCAGCAAAGTTCCCAGGCCGCGGCCCTGGTAGTCCTTGGCCACCACCACCCGCACATTGCCAAGATGGCGCTTCCACCCGATTTTCCGCATGTGCAGGGTGATGTCACCCACGATGCGCCCCTCGGCTTCCGCCACCAGGGGAAAGACCCGGTTATAGTCGATGTGGTTCACCCAGTGATCGACCACCGCGGGGTCCCGGACGTCATTGCGCAGGAAGCTCAATTCCCGGGCATCGAGGCCCTGGAAGAATTGCAGCAGTTTCTCCCGGTCTTCCTTGACCAAAGGCCGCAACAATACCCGAGAGCCGTCTTTCAGCACCCCCTCCTTTTGGTAAGCCATGGTCTCGCCCCCCTTTTATAAGAGCTATCAGCAGTTAGCAGTTAGCAGTCAGCCATTGGGCCTATAATGTTCATTTCCTTGAGCCCCGTTGATTAAAGCTTCTTTGTCCCCCTGAACGAAGTAAAAGGTCTCATTTTTTGAAAGTCTTGAGATTCTGCGCACCTCCACGATTGACCATGATCGACAAGGGAGCCTGATGGAAGGCCCTCCCAAGGCCACGGACTAGTTATGGTTTTTGGCTCGCTTAACTAAAACCTAATTCCTAACTGCTAACTGCTAACCGCTGGCTGCTCTTTTCTAAGCTCCCCGAGCCAGGCGCTCCGCCAGAAAGGGCGGCAAGCCGGCGGCCAGGATGCGGCGTTGGGCCCCCCCAATATCATAAGGGGCGGACTTAAAATCGATGCAGAACTCCTCGTCGTCGAAGATGGCGTAGGCCGCCTCGGGATTGCCGTCCCGGGGCTGGCCGACGCTGCCGGGGTTGATGAGATAATGTTCCTCCGGAGATAATCGCATCTTCCCGGAGGATATCGGTCGCAGGGCCACCTTCCCCCGAATATCCCTATACCACAGGGCTCGCCGGTGCGTGTGGCCGAAGAAGCAGACCCGGAGATGGGGAAGGCCGAGCAGGTGTTTCAGGACCCTCTTGCCCTGGAAGTGATAAGAAATATACGTATCAGGGCTGGCGGGGGTGCCATGGCAGGCCAGAAAAGTTCCCGGCTGCTCCTGGAGCAAAGGCAAGTTTTGCAGGTATTTCAAGAATTCCGGATGGACCTGCTCCCGGCACCACATCAAGGCCTGGTAGGCGATGATGTTAAAATGTTGGGCCCGTTCCGGGTCGAACAGGGCCAGGTCGTGGTTCCCCGCCAAACTCCAGACGTCGCGCCCCCGGAGCAGCTCCAGGCACTCATTGGGGCTGGCATTGTAGCCCACCAGGTCGCCCAGGTTCAGGATGGCCTCGACCCCCTCCTGGTCGATGCGGGCCAGCACGCGGTCCAGGGCTTCCAGGTTGCTATGAATATCGGCGATGACGGCCAGGCGCATGATCGGTTTTCGGTTTTCGGTTTTGGGTGGCGACATGAGCATTGCTCACATCTCTGACAATGCTATTTTTGCTTAAATAAAGAGATAATTAAACAGTTTTTTTGATTATGAAGAAACCACCGTCGCGCCAGGGCCTAAAATAGCGACCGCCCCAAAACCCAAAACCCGGAACCAAAAACCGTCCTCATTGACTTTTCCGGGGATTTTGTTACTTTTTGGCCACCATGGAACCCGGCGACATTATCGAATTTTTCGAAGAAAAGCGGATTATCTGCGGCATCGTCCTGGAATTGAAAGGGGAGCGGCTGCACGTGCTGGCCCAGACCAACCGGGAGATGACCGTGGCCGCCAAGCGCGTCCTCTACGTGGGCCCGCGCCTGCCCCTCGCCGGGTTGTCCCGCCAGGAGCTGTTGAGCCACCTGGAGGACACGGCCGGGAAGCGTGAAGCCTTGAAGGGTTCCATCAACCTGGAAGAGCTGTGGGAACTGCTGGCCGCAGAAGAACAGGCCGTGTCGGTGGCCGAGATGGCCGACCTGTGGTTCGGCCAGACCTCCCCCGATCAGGTGGCCGCCACCGGGCGCCGCCTGGGGGAGGACCGGTTTCTCTTTAAGCAGAAAGACGGCCTGGCCATCCCCAATCCGCCCGAAGTGGTCGAACAGCTCCGGGAACAACAGGTCCGGGAGTTGGCCCGCCGCCGGGAACAGGAGGAGATCGCCGGCTGGCTCCAGGCGGTTTGGGAAGGGCGGCAGGGGACGGCCGGCCCCTGGCGGGATCAGGTCGTGGAGCTGTTGCGCCAGATGGCGGTGTGGGGGGCCGAGGCCCCCGATTTTGCCCAGGGGAAGGCCTGCCTGGAGGCGGCCCGGCTTAGCCTGGCGGAGGCTCCTTTCCGCCTCCTGGTGCAACTGGGAATTTTTCACGAAGATGAAGACCTGGACCTGCACCGGCTGGAGGTCCCCCTGGAGTTTTCCCCGGACGCCCTGGAGCTGGCCCGGCAACTGGCCCAGACCGCACCCCCGGACCCTTATGCGGCCCGGCGGCAGGACCTGACCCACCTGCAATCGTTAACTATCGACGGGGAGCGTACCCGGGACTTCGATGATGCCCTGAGCCTGGAAGAGTTGCCGGAGGGCTGGCGCCTGGGGATTCACATCGCCGACGTGGCGGCCCAGATCCCGCCGCGCTCCCTCCTGGACCTGGAAGCCCAAGAACGGGGCACGTCCATCTACCTGCCGGAGCGGCGGCTGCCCATGCTGCCGGAGGACATCTCGGAAGACACCGTGAGTCTGTTGGCCCACCAGGAGCGCCTGGCCCTGAGCTTTCTGGTGACCCTGAGCGCCGACGCCGAGGTCCGGGACTGGGCCATCGTCCCCAGCCTTATTACGGTGCGGCGCCGCCTGACCTATCATGAAGTGGAAGGTCTCCTGCATCAGGACCGGGAGCTCTCGACCCTGTCCCATCTGAGCCGCCGCCTCAAGGAACGGCGCCTGGCCCAAAACGGCTATGAACTGAAGCTGCCGGAGGTGTGGGTGACGTTCACCCTCCAGGGCGATATGCAGGTGGTGGTGGAAAGCCAGGAGACCGCCAGCCGCCAACTGGTGGCCGAAGCCATGGTGCTGGCCAATTCCCTGGCGGCCCAATTCCTGGCGGACCAGGGGATTGCCGCCATCTTCCGCTCCCAACCCGAACCCCGGGAGCCCATCAAAACGATGGGGGACAAGACCCTCCTGGAACTTTGGCAGGACCGGCGCCGTCTGAGCCGGGTGGTGATGGACCTGGCGCCGTCGCCCCACTGGGGCCTCGGGCTCCCCTGCTACACCCTGGCCACGTCCCCTATCCGCCGCTACCTGGACCTGGTGATTCACCGGCAACTCCTGGCGGTGGTAAGCGGGCAGGCGCCGGTCTATAGCCCGGAGGAGCTGGAGAAGATTCTGACCACCATCGAGCCGGCCATGCGCCGGGCCGGGCAACTGAAAACCCGGCGGCTGCGCTACTGGCTCTTAAAAAACCTGAGCAGCCGGGTGGGCCAAAAGATGGAGGCCCTGGTGCTGGACAGCCTGCCCCACCGCTACCGCCTGATGTTCCCTGATATCCTGCTGGAGCTCTTCATGTCGGTTCCGGCCACCGTGAAGCTGTCCCCGGGAGACACCGTGCTGGTACGCCTGGACCGCGTCAACCCCCGGCAAGACCAGATCAAGGTGAGCCTGGCTTAATCAGTAGTCAGTGGCCAGTGGTCAGTGGTCAAAGGGTAGGATCGAGTTACCAAGCTGCATATCGTTTGACCCGCCCCAAATATCCCTATACTCCCCCATTCGGTTATGCGGATCATATCGTTAATTTTTAGGAATTTTAGAGAATTTTTGATAGCGGCAAGTGATCGGCTAACCGTCCATTTCTCTTCCACCCCATCTTTTACCAGTTGGCCCATTTTTATGCCCGGCGGTGGTATGTGCATGTAGCCTCGGCTTTTCCTTTAGCGCACCATTACCGTGCGGTGCTGGCCTGGGGTTTAGGCTTACCAGCCAGATAGCATCTGGTCGCCGAGGGATTGGTATGCCCGAAATCTGCGGAAAATTGACTGTTCGCCCAAATTTATGCTACCTTCCCACCTACGGGAAGAATTGGGTTCGAGAAGAGGACCGTTTGGGAGATTTTACTCGGGAAAAGAGGCTCCAAAAACCATTTTGGGACAGAAGTAGCCAAGGCTGCCGCATAATCTCAGTTCTTGCGATGACCTCCATTACGAGATGAGTTGACATGAGTTGTATATGAGAATTTTGTTGATAAGCCCTCCCTACATTTTAGTTCCAGGTGAACCAAAACATCTCGGCCCCCCGCTCGGGCTTGCTTATATTGCTTCAGTATTATTAAAACAAAAAGTTAGCGTAAAGATACTAGATTGTGCTGTAGAAGACTATGAAAACGAGTATCATTTGAATGACGGGACGGCTGTATATGGGTTATCTATAGATAATATCATAAAATATATAGTAGAATATTTACCTGATGTCATAGGTTTGTCGTTAATGTTTTCTCTACTGAATGATTTTGGACATGAACTATGTAAAGCAATTAAAGTTTCATCCCCTGATACGAAAATAGTATTGGGTGGTTCTCATGCCACCGTTATGGCGGATAAACTGATTGAATTCTCTTACGTCGATTTCGTAATCAGGGGAGAAGGGGATTACGCATTTTCTGAATTAATAGAATATTTATTAGGTAATCGTTCTATTGATAAAGTTAGAAGTATTACATGGAAAAGTAATGAGATAATACATTCTAATCCACAAATATTCATTGATAACCTTGATTTACTACCATTGCCATCGAGAAGTTTGCTTAATATAGAACAATATATCCGTATTGGCAGAATGCAGGGATTTGAAACTACGGCAGGCCATAGAGTAACAACGATGATCACCTCCAGGGGTTGTCCAGCTCGATGTATTTTCTGTTCAATCCAGGCCTTGTGGGGCAATAAATTCAGGCCTCATTCACCTACCTATGTATTGAATGAGCTTGAACACCTTAAGAACAATTATAACATTGATTATATTGTGTTTGAGGATGATAATCTTACATTTGATAAAGATAGGGCTACTCAAATTTTTCAAGGTATGGTTGATAAGAAATTGAATGTAAAATGGACCGCACCCAATGGAGTTGCGTTATGGCGTCTTGATTCAGAAATGTTAGAGTTAATGAAAAGAAGCGGATGCATGCACATTTCCTTAGCTTTTGAATCTGGAGATCAACATACATTAACAAAGATAATTAAAAAACCTTTAGTTCTTAGCAAGGTAAAACATATTCCTATGATTTGTCGGAAGTTAGGAATTAATACAACTGCTTTTTTTGTTATTGGCTTCCCCGGAGAAACCATAGAGTCCATTGAACGTTCTTTAAATTATGCAGTTAATTCAGAGGTAGACAATTTACTTGTAATGATAGCCACCCCATATCCAGGAACTGTACTCTATGACATATGTTGCAATAAAGGATACATTAATGAGCAAGACTTTAGTTTTTATAAATTAATGACGAGAACAGGGCAGATAGAAACGCCAGAATTTACTCCGAGCGATTTAGACAGAATGATTGCGAAGACATTATTACGGTTCAGTTTACGTCACCCTATGAGAAATGGGCTCCGCGTTATAAGAAGATTATTCATGGACCCCCAAAACACCTTTTTGTTTTTGAAGAAAAAGGCCAGCGACTTATTTGTGCGGTCAGCGCACTCCTAAAAGGCGTGGAATTCTTTCATAGAATGGTGGGGCTAGGTTTTTATCCGACAGAAGAATCCGGGAGGGGAGGGATAATCCAGGTTAACATTATGTTCAGTAAATTCTACCCTTTTCCCATAACCCTCTCAGATAGTTAGATTATAGGATAATCCGGGCCAAAGATCTAAAATTTGGCGAGGGGGAATGAGGGCGGGATTCATTACTGCTATATTTGTGCAGTTTAATCCTCAGCAAGAAGTATTTGAAATAATAATCATAGCTGCTTCTTACTCCCTACCGGTATGTTAGATTTCGCCCTCAACATCAGATTCAATCTGATAAGCTTAACGCCCTTCGGGTGGAAAAAATGAGGGGCGGTTTGCAGCCCGCCCCTTGGTCTGTCACTGAGAACTGGCAACTGGCTACTGACTACTGCCGAATACCCGGGCAAAAATCGCCTCAACGTGGCGGAAATAGCGCTTCAGATCGAAGATCGCCGCCACTTCCGCCGCGCTCAGGTGCTGGCCGATCTCGGGGTCTTCCTTGACTCGCTGGGCGAATTCGCCCCCTTCCTGCCAGACCCGCATGGCCGGCCGCTGCACCAGCCGGTAGGCCGCGTCCCGGGTGAGGCCCTTGTTAATCAGGGCCAGGAGCAGCGACTGGGAGAAGACCAGGCCCCGGGTCAGGTTGAGGTTTTTCGCCATGTTCTCCGGATACACCTGGAGATTTTTGAGCAGCCGGGTGAGCCGGGCCAGCATGAAGTCCAGGAGTACGGTGGAATCCGGGGCGATGACCCGCTCCACCGAGGAGTGGCTGATGTCCCGCTCATGCCACAGGGCCACGTTTTCCAGGGCCGCCAGGGCGTTGCCCCGGAGCACCCTGGCCAGGCCGCAGAGGTTTTCCGAGAGGATGGGGTTGCGCTTGTGGGGCATGGCCGACGACCCCTTTTGGCCCGCGGCGAAGAGCTCTTCCGCTTCCCGCACTTCGGTGCGTTGCAGATGCCTAATCTCCAGGGCCACCTTTTCCACGCTGGCGCCGATCAGGGCCAGGGTCAGGAAGTATTCGGCATGCCGGTCCCGCTGGATGATCTGGGTGGAAATGGCCGCGGGCGTGAGCCTCAGGCGCCGGCAGACCCCGGCCTCCACTTCCGGGGGCAGATGCGCAAAGGTGCCCACCGCGCCGGAGATTTTGCCCACCGCGACGGTTGCCCGGGCCGCTTCCAGCCGGGCCCGCTGCCGCTGAAATTCCGCGTACCACAGGGCGAATTTCAATCCCAGGGTGATGGGCTCGGCGTGCACCCCATGCGTGCGCCCCACCATGACCTGGTCCTTGAAGGCGTAGGCCTGGTCTTTGATGACCGCCAGCAGCTCGTCCAGGTCGGCCAGGAGCACGTCCGCGGCCTCGGTCAGGCGCAGGCCCAGGGCGGTGTCCAGCACGTCCGAGGAGGTGAGGCCGAAGTGAAAGTAGCGGCCGTCCTCGCCCAGGCCGCCGGCCACCTGGTCCACGAAGGCGGCCACGTCGTGGTGCGTCCTGGCTTCGATCTCCAGGATACGGGCCACGTCGATCCTAGTCTTCCCGGCGGCGCGCTGCGGTACCCCCTTAGGGATGAGGCCGCCCTCCGCCATGGCCTCCATGGCGGCCAGCTCTACCTTGAGCCAGCTGGCAAACTTGTTCTCTTCGGTCCAGATCCGGGCCATGACCTCACGGCTGTATCGGGGAATCATGCAACACCTCGCACTAAAGAAATCTGCAATATCTTAAGAGCGCCAGCCGGATGGCCGGCCGCGGCTCTCCTTGCCAATGCTTTGCAGTATCCCACCATAATGCCCATGGCGCCAGGTTTGACCTCTGATTATAATCGGAAAATCATGGCGGCAGGTAAGAGAATTTCGCCGGCAGGCAAATAATCCCTCCAGGCCTATCGGAAGAGTTGACGCCGGGCCCGGGAAATTATACTTTCCACGTGAGTGAGATGATTCGCCGATGCAAGCCGTCGGGCGCGAACGCTCACCGCCTCTAGGTTGCTGAAAAAATTTTTGAGGTCGCCATGCCCGTCTGGGGAGAACTCTTTGCCGATCCGGTCATGCAGGGCCGGGAGCCCAATGCCGAACTCATGGCCCTGATCCCCGTCATGCAGGCGGCCGGCTGTCGCCGGGTGCTGGACGCGGGCTGCGGCGTAGGCCGGCACCTGCTTCCCCTGCTCGCCGCCGGGTTCCAGGTCTGGGGCGTGGATTATGATCCCCAGGTACTGCACCTGCTCAAGGCGCGCCTGTACAATTTCGGGGTCCCGGTGACCGGCCCGTACCTGGCGCAGGCGGATCTCAAGCGCCTGCCCTTCGCTCCCGGGGCCTTCGACCTGGCGGTGTCCATCAACGTCATCAACCATGGCGATGCCGCGGCCTTCCGGGACTATTGCCGGGAGTTGGACCGGGCCTTAAAGGCCGGGGGGCATCTGTTTATCAACGTCTCCCCCTGGGAGTTTGCCGAAAAGGTCAGGCTGCCCCAGACCCGGGAGTTGGAGCCCGGCACCCTGGTGTACATCGCCACCCCGGACGGCACCATGGTGCACCACTTTCCCACCCCGGCGGAACTCCGGGAGCAGTTCTCCGGCTATCGGGTCCGCCGCGGGGAGACCGTCTGGGCCCCCATTCCTTTTATGGGAAACGTGGAATTGCCCCAACTGATCTTCTGGGGGGAAAAGGGGAGAGAGTAGTCAGTAGTCAGTAGCCAGTGGTCAGTTGTCAGTTTTAAAGATTGATCTGGCTGAAACTACTGGCCACTTGGCAACTGAATACTGGCAACTATAATATGGCCGATGCGACCCAATCCCCCGTCCTCGTTAACCGGCATCCCGGACTGCTGGTCATCTCCCTCAACCGGCCCCGGGTCCTCAATACCCTTAACCTGGAGATGATCCGGTTCCTGCGGTCGGCGTTGGATGAGGCCCTGGCCGCGGAGGCAGTCAAGCTGGTGCTTCTGGCGGGGGCCGGGGACCGGGGTTTCTGCGCCGGGGGCGACCTCAAGGAATTGACCCGGGCCGTCCGGGATCGCCGGGTGGACCTGGCCGACCGGTTTTTCCGGGAGGAGTACGCCCTGGACATGCTGATCCACCAGTTCCCCAAGCCCGTGGTGGTCCTGGCCCACGGCATCACCATGGGGGGCGGGCTGGGTCTGGCCGCGGGCGCGGATATCGTCGTGGCCACCGAACACACTCGCATGGCTATGCCCGAAACCCGCATCGGTTTCTTTCCGGACGTGGGGGCCACGGGTTGGCTCTTTGAAAAATGTCCACCCGGCTACCCCGAGTACCTGGCCCTGACGGGGTATGAGCTTATCGGGCCCGAATGCGTCCGGCTGGGGCTGGCCACCCACCTGGTGCCGGCGGCGCGCCGGTCCGAACTGCGGGGGGCGCTCCAGGGCGTGGCCGGGAAACTGCCCGCCGACCGGCAGGCCGCGGCGGAACAACTGAACCTGGTACTGGCGCCCCTGGCTTGCCGGGATATTCCTCCGATCCCGGAACTGGATGCCTGGGTGGCGGAGCACTTCGCCGGCAAGACCTCCCTTCAGGAGATCATGGCCGCCCTGGAGCAGTGCCGCCTGGAGCAAAGGTATTGTGAAGACACGTGTCGACGCCTGGAGGGACGCTCTCCCACGGCCCTGGCCGTGACCCTGCAACTGCTCAGGGCCAATGAAGGCCGGCCGTTGGCCGAGGTCTTCCATCGCGAGGCCCTGGCGGCCCATTTCCTCATCACCCACCCGGACTACCTGGAGGGTATACGGGCCCGCATTATCGACAAGGATAATCAGCCCCGCTGGCAGCCAGGCAGCCTCGCGGCCGTGGGAAATCTAGCCACAGGATTATGAGAGGAGCTTATGTCTTATCAAACCATACTTGTTGACCAAGAGGCCGGGATCGCCACCATCACCTTCAACCGGCCTGACAAGCTCAACGCCCTGAACCATGAGATGCTCTCTGAGTTCAAGGACGCCGTGGAGCGGGTGAGCCGGGACCCGGAAATAAGGGTGCTGCTGCTCACCGGCGCGGGCCGGTCCTTTATCGCCGGGGCGGACATCAAGGTCTTCCTGGACTTCGACCCCCTGGCGGCCCGGGCCTTCGCCCAATCGGCCCACGAGACCGGCTTTGCCCTCGAGGCCCTGGAAATTCCGGTGATCGCCTGCGTCAACGGCTTCGCCCTGGGGGGCGGCCTCGAGATGGCCATGGCCTGCGATTTCATCTACGCCGCGGATACCGCCAGGCTGGGCCAGCCGGAGATCAACCTGGGGATCATTCCAGGGTTCGGGGGCACCCAGCGCCTCTCCCGCCTGGTGGGTAAAGGGGCGGCCAAAGAGCTGGTCCTCACCGGGCGCCTGCTGGACGCCGCGGAAGCCAAGACCCTGGGACTGGTGGCCCAGGTTTTCCCCGCGGACACCTTCATGGCGGCATGTCAAAAGGTCGCCCGGTCCCTGGCCGCCAGGGGCCGGGTGTCTTTGCGCGCCGCCAAGCAGGCCATCGACCGGGGCTTCGACCTGGACCTCAAGAACGCCTGTCTCCTGGAGGTGGACGCCTTTGCCCTGTGCTTCGCCTCCCCGGACGCCCACGAAGGGGCCAGGGCCTTTCTGGAGAAGCGCCAGCCGAAGTTTTTGTAAGCAGGAAGCAGTAAGCAGTGAGCAGTAAGCAGTTGAACATGAGCCTTTGGCTCCCCCATAAATCTTGAAAAGTTTCCCTCCTCCCCCCAGCCCTCTCTCCCGCTGGGGGAGAGGGGGATAATGTGAGGGACTTTCCGAAACAGTCATTCATGGGTCTTTGGCGCACCCGTAAACAATGAAAAGATATGTAGGGTGAACATTGCCCACCAAATCCTCTGGTTGACTGGTGCGTAGAACGCACCCTTGTATCTTAGGTTAAGATACGCTTTATTGAAAGCATGGTCATGGTTAACGTTGGCAAAGGGACATGGTGGTTCTGGACCACCCCTGGGGCAGGCCCCGGGGCC
>JBAVUP010000122.1:0-9452 GCA_049696835.1 Desulfobaccales bacterium | reverse complement strand
GGATCAGCCCCCCTAAAAGGGCCCCCAAGGGGTTGCCCAAACCGCCCAGGACGCAAATAACAAAAGATTTTAACTGGTAAGTGCTGCCGCTCAGAATAGTAAAGGGGAAAAACGTGGCGGTCAAGCCGCCGGCTACCGCGGCCAGCATGGTACCCAGGCCAAAGGTGAGGGCCAGAATCTGTGCTGACGGGATGCCCATCAATTCCGCTGCGGCCCGATTATCGGATACGGCCCGAATGGCCTTCCCCGGTCGGGTAAAATAGAGGAACAGGTAAAGCGCCGCGGTCATGACCACCGAGGCCAAAGCCGCAAACAAGCGAGTCCCCTGCAGGATTATGGGCCCCAGGGTAATGGAACCCAAAGAAAAATCCACATTCTGAGGCGAAGTGCTGAATACCGTCGTTCCGACGCCGATAATGATCATGTTGACGGCAAAGGTGCCCAACAAGGTATAGAGGTAGCCGGCCTGGATGACCCGAGCCAGCGAGATGACATAAACGATGACCCCGAAAATCAGGGCCATGAGCACCAGCAGCAGCAAGCCGATATAGGGGTTGACGCCCGCCTGGGTGAACAGGAGGTAGATGGCAAACATGCCCAGAGCCATGGTGGCGCCGTGGGCCAAATTGATGACCCGCATTACTCCCCAAATTAACGACAGGCCCATGGCGGCAATGCCGTAAACAAAGCCGATGAGCAAACCATCCACGACCGAAGCAGATATCTGTCCCAACACGATGAGTTTTCTCCAGGGCTGCCCTGCCATTATCGGGCCGATAACGGCAGGGCAGGATGGCTTTTTTTTAAGCGGCTAACGGGTCAGGAGGAAGGGCTTGCCGGTGGCTGCGGCCGGCGGCCAGACGGCGACCTTTTCCGGCTTGCCTTCCTTATTTTTCTGCCACTGGATGTAGATCATCTCGTGGCCTTCCTGGAGGCCGTGGAGTTTCCCGGTGTCAAACTTGATGCGGCCATAGAAGGTGAACATGTTTTCTTTGTCGATGGCGGCCTTGACCTTGTCCGTCTCGGTGGAGCCGGCGGTCTCGATGGCCTTTTGCAGGATCAGGCCCGCGGCGTAACCGCCGGCGCTGTGATAGGAAGGCTCTTCCTTGCCGTATTTAGCCTGGTAGGCCTTGAGGAACTCCGGGACGGTGGGACCGAACCACTCGACTTTTTCCGCCTTGGCGGCTTCCGGGCTATACTTGCACAGGGGTTCCCATTGACTGGAGCCGATCACCCCGATGCAGGCTTCACCCAGTTCGGCGAACTTGGGCTCCGGCGGCGCCACCAGCAAGGCGATCATCTTGGTAGGGACCTTTTTCTCATAAAGCTGCCGGGCAAAGGTGGTGGTGTCGGCAAAGTGGCCGCCGCCCATCACCGCGTCCACGCCCTTGGGGATCTTATTGATGAAAGGTGCAAAATCCGTGGTGCCGCTGTCGTAGCCTTCAAACAGGCCCACAGTGAATTTCTTGCCTTCGGCGTATTTCTTCAAGCCATTCACCACGTCGGTGGAGAACTTGTCATTCTCATGGATGATGGCCATCTTATTAGCCTTGGGGTCGAGATTGAGCAAAAGATCCACGGCGCCGGTCAGGTAGCGGCTGGCGGGGGTATAGGCCATGTAGACCAGGGTGTAGCCTTTTTTATAGGTGGAATCGGAGGAGGCCCCCGCGGCGATCATAATTTTCTTATATTGTTGGGCGATGACCGCGGCCGCATCGGCCAGGCCGCTGCTATAAGGACTGATCAGGAAGTCGGCATGGTCGGTGCTGATGAGGCGGGTATAGAGCTCCTGCACCCGGTCCTTGTTGCTCTCATCATCATAATACTTGGTTGCCACTTTGATATGGCTGCCATCCGGCATCTTGATGCCGCCGGCCTTATTGACCTGTTCTACCCACAGGTTTATGCCGTTGATTTGACGGGTGGCTTCCACATTGAGTTTGCCGGTCTTAGAGGCCGTGAAGCCGATGAGGATGGTCTTGTCGGCGGCCGCAGCCGGGTTGGGTTGGGTCAGGCTACCGAATACTAAGCCAAGGACAGCAATGGAGGCAACAAATACCATCAACCGTTTCATATTTCCTCCTTCGTACTGGGTTGTTGTGGTTAACCTGCCTTTGCTCAAGCGCCCATACCAAGGCAATCACCTAAACCTATAACTATGTATATATATGTGCGAATCCTAATTTTATCAAGAGGAACTTGCCGAAAATTATGGCCAAGTGGCAAGGGGTTAAGTCTCAAGGTGTTCAAAATCCGCGGTGGAAGATTCCTAAAAATTGCTTAAAATCCGTCGTCTCAACCTTTCCGGGGGTTGGCGGCCCCTACCCCTGGAATTACTGGAACGACCGGTCCCGCCTCAACGCAGGTAAGGCTTGAGAAAGTCCAGGCCTTCCTGGGGGGAAGCCTCCCCCTGAAACCGAAAGGGGATGGGGATAATGCCGCCCAGCACGGAGGCCAGGCGGAAGCTGCCGGCGATTTGATAGTGGAGCTTAGGCTGCTGCCGGGGCAGGACCCGGGGCAAAAGTTCCATGACCGCGGGGAGCTGCACGAGGATGGGGACCTCCGCCATGGTCTGCCCCAAGGCCGGGAGATTTACCGCCTGCCGGCTGACCCCGGTAGCCACGCGTTTCCCTTCGATCCACAACTGGTAATCATACCCCAAAAGGTTGAGGGGCTGAGGGTTGGGATTGGTTAGCCGCAGCGCCACGGACAGGGGCCAGCCCCGGCGGGTGGGTTGGCCCAGGGTGAGGCCCTGAAAGCTGACTTCGGGAGGCTGGATTTCCCCCTGCGTAAGTTGCCGGACGCCGCAAGCCGGCAGCAGCATGAGCATAAGCAATCCCAGGCCAAGAGCCGAAGACCGGAGCAAAGATCTCATCGTGGCGGATTACTCCTCAAAGGAACCGGGGTCAGGCGCCGCGGGCCATGCCCCCAGGATTTCCTGGAGGAGTATATCAGAATATCAATCGGGTTCCCGCCTCCTAGGGGGGATTATTTCTTCGGAGCCGCGCTGGGCCAGGGCGGGGTGATGCTGCCGCCGGCTCCGGGGAAGTTGGGATACGACAACCGGCATGAGCAGTATCGCCGGAGCTTTCTCATCCGGCCGATGGGGGTGGAGGGGACGTTATCCCTCCGCCTTTGCAACCATGATCCGCAGGAGCCGGGAGACCATCTCAGGTAGAGGCAGCGTAATTAACTCGGCAAAGAAATGCAAATATTTTTTCAAGCATTGTTGACTATTTTGTGAAGATTAGGCCGGAAGGGTTCGTTAATTTACTCAGCCTGATTTTCATAGGTAAACCAGAGGGGCAGGCGATCGGCCACCACGAGACCCTGGGGGGTGGCCACGACCCGGTCGTGATGGACCTCAAGCAGGCCCGCTTGGATAAGTTCGGCCAGAATGGCCTCCCAGCCGGGCTGCTCCCGGAGGGTGGCGAGCCCGACGCCTGCTTGGGTCCGGAACCCCAGGTAGAGGGTTTCCAGGCGGAGCTGGGCCGGGGTGAGGGTTTCGGCCCCGGCCACGGGGGGCTCGCCGGCGTCCAGGGCGGCGCGGTAATCTTGGAGGGCGCGGTGGTTCCACCAGCGGCGGTTGCTATGATAGGAGTGGGCCGCAGGGCCCAGGCCGAGATAGGGGACATGAGTCCAATACTTGCGGTTATGGCGGCAGAGGTAAATTGCGGCCCGGGCGAAATTGGCGACTTCGTAGTGGATATAGCCTCGCTCCTTGAGGAACCGGGCGGTGAGGAGAAAGAACTGCCGCTGGGCTTCTTCGTCCAGAGGCCGTACTTCCCCCGCGGCGGCCCGACGGCCCATGGGGGTGTCATCGGCCAGGGTAAGCTGATAGCAGGAGAGGTGCTCAGGGGCGAAGCTCAGGGCCGTCTTGAGGGTGTGGAGCCAGGCGTCGAGGGTCTGCCCCGGCAGGCCGTAGATGAGGTCGAGGCCCAGGTTGGCAAAGCCCGCGGCCCGGATGAGCTCCAGGGCTGCCACCGTCTGCCTGGCCGTATGTCTTCTCCCCAGAAACCGCAGTTCCGCCTCGTCAAAGGACTGGGCCCCGAGGCTCAGGCGGTTGACGCCCAGGTCCCAGAATAGCCGCAATTTTTCGGCGGTGAGATCGTCCGGGTTGGCTTCGAGGGTGAATTCGGTGTCTGGAGCAAAATCAAAACGGCGGCGCAGATTTTTCATAAGTTCGGCAAGGTGCGCCTCGCCCAGCCATGATGGCGTGCCGCCCCCGAGGTAGAGGGAGTCGAAGGCGGGGAATTGTTCCCGGTAGAGCGGGGCTTCCTGATCCAGGGCGGCCAGGAAAGCGGAAATAAGAGAACCGTCGGTGATGGAGTAAAAATCGCAGTAAGGGCATTTGGTTTTACAGAATGGAATATGGATATAAAGGCCGGGTAAGTAACTATTCAATCCAATCATGTAGCTCTATAGGGCGTGCCGTGCACGCGGATTTACGGCGGCCACGGGCCGCCCTATGTCTGCTTCGTAATTAAGTCCCAATTATCCTTAAATCTTTCCAATAATCTTGGACTTATACCAATATGGGTTGAATTTTCATTCCTCGGGCGCTTTCCTTTTACTTTTTCTAAATACTGACTATAATCCTCAAAAATAATCTCTTGTAAATCTCTCAATCGAAAGATGTAAAACTCATCATCGCCTTGCGAAGTGAGCCTTACAAAGATACAAATCAAATCAGGGTTAGAAAGGCTTATTTTATCAAAAACTCTTTGAGCGCCATTATCAATGTCTATAGTTATAAATTTTTTAGCGTCCAGCTGCCAGTACGAGTGCCTAATCGTCTTAACTTGAATTGGAATTGTTTGAAATGCTTCATTAGTTGCAATTATATCAAAATCCGGTACATTTCCAGTAAATGTCGTTGCGATCAAGCCTCTGCGACATAATTCTGCGGCCACGAGATACTCGCCGATTTGTTTCGTTAGTTGGTTTTTTCTTCCTGACGCCATTCCCCCGTCCTCAACTGACCACTGACCACTGATTACTGCCTCCTACTCATTCTCCGTTTTCAGCACCGCCACGAAGGCGCTCTGGGGGATTTGGACAGAGCCCACCATTTTCATGCGTTTTTTGCCGGCCCGCTGTTTTTCCAGGAGTTTGCGTTTCCGGGTGATGTCGCCGCCGTAGCACTTGGCGGTGACGTCCTTGCGAAAGGCGGAGATGGTGGAGCGGGAGATGATCTGGCCGCCGACGGCCCCCTGGATGGCGATCTTGAACTGCTGCCGGGGGATTTCGTCCTTGAGGCGGTCGCACACCCGCACGCCCCACTCCCGGGCCCGGTCCTGGTGGACGATCATGGACAGCGCGTCCAGCTTTTCGCCGTTCACCAGGATATCGAGCTTCACCAGGCTGGTTTCCCGGTAGTCCAGGATTTCGTAGTCAAAGGAGCCGTAGCCCTGGGTGATGGTCTTGAGACGGTCGTAGAAGTCGATAATCACTTCGGCCAGGGGCATATCGAAGATGATCTCCACCCGGCCGGCCGAGGGGTAATTGAGGCGGGAGTTGACGCCCCGGCGCTCCAGGCAGAGCTTCATCACCGCGCCCACGAAGCGCTCCGGGATGAGGATGCTAGCCCTAATGAAGGGCTCTTCCTCGGTCTTGATGCTGCTGGGGTCGGGATAGAACATGGGGTTGTCGACGGTGATGACGCGGCCGTCGGCCAGGGTGAAGCGGTACTGGACGCCGGGGACGGTCATGATGATCGACTGGTTGTACTCCCGTTCCAGGCGCTCCTGGACGATTTCCAGGTGAAGGAGACCCAGGAAGCCGCAACGGAAGCCCTGACCGAGGGCGGCGGAGGAATCTTTCTGGTAGACGAGGGAGGCGTCGTTGAGCTTGTATTTTTCCAGGGCGTCGGTCAGGTCCTGGTAGTCGTCGTTCCCCACCGGGTAGATGGAGGCGAAGACCACGGGCTTGACTTCCTTGAAGCCGGGCAGGGGCCGGGCGGCGGGGCGGGCGTCCAGGGTGATGGTGTCGCCGATGCGGGTGTCGGCCACGGTCTTGATGCCGGCGATGAGGTAGCCCACCATGCCGGCGGACAGCTCCTTGCGAGGTTCGCGCGTCAGCCGGAAGATACCGGTCTCCTCCACCTTGTGGGTGGTATTGGTGTACATGAGGCGGAGGATATCCCCGGGCTTGAACCGGCCGTCGAAGACCCGGCAGGAGACGATGGTGCCCCGGAAGGAGTCGTAGTGGGCGTCGAAGATGAGGGCGGAGAGAGGCGCCTCGACGCTGCCGGTAGGGGGCGGGATGCGGGCGACGATGGCCTCCAGCACGAGGTCGATGCCGATGCCCTCCTTGGCGGAGCAGAGGATGGCGTGGTCCGGGTCCAGGCCCAGCTCCCGTTCGATCTGGTCCTTGACGCCGTCGACGTCGGCGGCGGGCAGGTCGATCTTGTTGATCACCGGGATGATGGTGAGGTCGTGCTCCATGGCGAGATAGAGGTTGGCCACGGTCTGGGCCTCGACCCCCTGGGAGGCGTCCACCAGGAGCAGCACGCCCTCGCAGGAGGCCAGGGCCCGGGAGACCTCGTAGGAGAAATCGACGTGGCCCGGGGTGTCGATGAGGTTGAGTTCGTATTCGACGCCGTCGTCGGCGACATAGGGGAGCGAGATGGTGTTGCTCTTGATGGTGATGCCCCGCTCCCGTTCGAGGTCCATGGTGTCCAGGATCTGGTCGCGGAACTGGCGGTCCTCCACCATGCCGGTCCACTGGATAAGGCGGTCCGCCAGGGTGGACTTGCCGTGGTCGATATGGGCGATGATGCTGAAGTTACGGATGTTGGGCATAAAAAAATAAGATGGCCGTGCCTCAGAAGATTAAAACCAACTGTAATATATTATTATACCTTTTCTCGGTTCATCGTCCACTGCTAGATTGGGGAGCAGGCCTCAAAGGAGCCGGGTGCCGGACTGAAAAATTTTGACACCTGAAGACGATTTTATATGGCTAAAATAATGGCTAAACTATATAATATATAAAAGCTGTGCAAGAACGAGAGAGGTTGAGCAATGGACGAATACGGTTGTGATTTTAACTGGACCCCCGAGCCCAGGAAGCTGGTCACCGCGGTGCTGCCCCATCCCATCCACGGCCGGCTGGTGGAAAAACTCATGCTGATGATCAGCAGCGTTATCTGCTTCAAGGGGTCATTTTACACCCTGAGTTGGCGGGACGGCGACGTCGCCTTTTATCAACCGGCCATGGTAGAGGCCATGGGTCCGGCTTGCTGCGTATAATCCTCATCTTCTCCCTTCCCCCGGGCTCGCGTCCACATGGGCGCGGGCCCTTTTTTTGCAGTGAGCAGTAAGCAGTGAGCGGTGAGCAGTAAACAGTGAGTGGTTAGTGGTTAGTGGTCAGCCAAGATTGTCAAAACAGGTTATGGGGTCAGCCTGAATGAAGGGAAATGATCTTGAATCGGCTGATATTGCTTAAAGCTATTTCAAGACCCCCCCTCACCACAGCCCGCTCCCTCCATGAGGGGAGCGGGAAGAGAAGCGGGCCCCCAGGTAAAGGGCACGGCCCGCCGTGCCCCTCCGTTGGAGGGTGCGGTGACTGCTCGCTTGCGACCCTTCCGATCAAGCCCCCTTGCCAACTAGCCTGGCGCGGTTTACCTCTGTGTGGGCCGCTGGCGCGCCGGCGGCGGATCCCGGGGCGCGGCGCCGCGCTCCAGGTCTTCCAGGATGGCGTGGACAAACTTGTGGGCATAGGCCCGATAGTCGCCTTCCACCACGAAGCCATAGCGGATGTAACTTTCGGGGACATTCACCCGGGCGTGCGTGATGATGAGGTAGATATTGCGGTTGATGGGGGCGGGGCCGCGGTATTGGTAGTAGAGGTTGGGGACCCGGCGGGCGATGATGATCAGGCCGCTCTCATCCAGGATGGTCAGTTGGGGATAGGTTTTCACGCTGGGGTCGGGCTTCTCGAGGACCGCGCCCTTGACAATGAGGCCGTAGCCCTCCCGGTTAAGCTTTTTAAGGGTGGCGTCCATCCTGGCCAGGACCGTCTCTTTCTCCGGGATGGGGATCTTGTGGTACCGGTAAAAAAAGCCGGTGGGGAAACTCTTGGCCCTGACCGAGGCTTCTTGGGCCCGGGTCGAGCCCGGTCCGATAAAGAGCGCGGCTACCAGGACCAGCAGGGGGAGGACGGTTTTTATGGGCATGGATCAAGGGCCATATGGCTCGAAGCAAGAAATAAATAGCACGTCCGTAGGGGCGGGTTTAAAACCCGCCCCTACATGTTTGATTGTCGATGTAACCCATGAAATATTCAGATCATAACCGCTGGTCAAGATTAATCCATTGGGGGTGTTAGTCGAAGGTGACCTCTTCATCGGGGAGTTCGATTTCCCCCGGGAATTCGGAGAACGGGAAGGGGCGCTGGTTTTCATTGAGGGTCAGGTAGCGCATCAACCGGTAGCCGTACGCGGCGACTTTGTTGGCGAAGGTCCGGGCGGGTTCATTGTGCCGCAAGGTGATGAGCAGGAAAAAGTATTCGAAAATGGTGATCAGCAAGATAATGGTTTTGACCACCTCAAAGATGGCGACATAGAGGATCGTGTAGAGCAAACGGATGGCGATCTGTTTGCGGGAGAGGGTCACCTGGGGTTCGTCGTTCATAGTTCCTCCGGCACGGGCGGTTATCTATGAGGGTGGTGGAAAACGTGCTGGACACCTTTTACTATAAGATTGGAGCCGCGTTTTGGCAAGATGAGAGGGGGTCAGGCCGGGACCGGATACCGGGGTGATTCGCCGCAAGTCTCGGGGTCCGGCCCAGGCGAAATATTTGGCTTCCCAGGTCAAATATGGTATGCCTGACCCAGATAAACCGGGGCGTCAGGAGTTGCAGGTGACCCCGGGCACGAAACGGAGGTGTGGGCCAAGTTGCATGAATATGCCTTAATGGAACAGGTGATCGCCACCATCCTGGATGAACTCAAGAAGCAAGAAGGTCCGGCAGGCGGGAGTTCACTGGAAGTGGTCCTGAAAGTGGGAGCCATGGCGGTGCATTCCGAGGCCGCCACCCGGCAGGCCTATGAGGTCCTGGTCAAGGGGACACCCCTGGAACATTCCCGCCTCCGGTTGACGATAGAACCGGTGACCTTGACCTGCGGGCAGTGCGGCTTTCAGGGAACCCTGCCGGAGGGGGCGGTGGATCCCCATGACCCGTCCCCTCTGACGGAATGCCCCCGGTGCGGCGCGGTGATCCCGGTGCAGGGCGGCCGGGGGGTGGAGTCCATCGAACTGCGCTGGGACTAGGGGAAGAGCGAGAACAGGGTAACTTGGGAGAGGGGGCCAGGGGCTTTTTCGTAAGTGGCCCCTGCCCCCTCTCCCAAACCCTCTCCCCCAACCCCCATAAGGTAAAGGGTACAGCCCGCAGTGCCCCTACGTGAAACCCTTTGATTTTTCAAGAATAATTTAATGTAGGGTGGGCAC
>JBAVUP010000121.1:0-21287 GCA_049696835.1 Desulfobaccales bacterium | reverse complement strand
GGCCATATTGGCGGGAGAAGTTTGTTTTGGGCCGGAACCGGTCAATTTCTCGTCCGGAGGCCATCGCCGCGGTGGAGGTGGGCCTCCGGACGGCCGTGCAGCGCCGGTTTGAAAGCGACGTGCCGGTGGGGGTCCTGCTCTCGGGGGGGGTGGACTCAAGCCTGATTTCCTTGGTGGCGGCGGAGGATTTACCGGAGCCGGCCAGAACCTACACCGCAACGTTTAAAGGCACCGCCATGGACGAATCGTCTTTTGCGGCGCAGGTGGCGTTACGGGCCCGTTCCCGGCATACCGAATTTGATGTCTCCATGGCAGACGTGCCCGCCTTGCTGCCGCGCCTGATGGAGGCCTATGGGGAACCTTTCGGGGATTATTCCGCGATTCCCACCTATTGTCTCTTTGAGGGGTTAAAGCCTTTCGTTAAAGTGGTCTTGACCGGTGATGGGGGGGATGAAATCTTCTGTGGTTATAAAGATGTGCAGCTATTCTGGTGGCGGCAAGTGTTGGGTCTCTGCCGCGGCGCCAGTGAGGTGGTTAACCGGGAAACCTTGGAAAGCCTGCTCTATAGCCGCATGAGAAAGGTGCGGGAGCTGGGATATCTCCTGATGGCCCTGCGCCGGGACGGCGCCGCCGCCTTTCAATCTTTATACAGCTCCGGGTGGACCTCATATTGGCGATCCCGGTGGATGCGGCCGGAAGCCTGGCGGGACACGGGGGAAGACGCGGTGGAGCACGCGGACGCCCGCTTGTTTCATGAGGCGGGGCGGACTGATTTGGAGCGCTTTCTGAATCGGTATCTGGAGCGGCTGACCCAGGGTTTTCTGGTCAAGATCGACCGGGCTGCCATGGCCCACTCCATCGAGGCCCGCTGCCCGCTACTGGACGTAGATATTTTCGAGCTGGCCTCTGGTCTCCCGGGAGCGGTGTTATTCCATAAAGGCGAACAGAAGGGCATCTTAAAGGAGCTGTTAGCCCGGAGGATGGGGCGGCAGTTTGCCGGACGCACCAAAATGGGCTTCACGCCCCCTTTGGAGGATTGGTTTCGCCAGGAAGAGACTTGTAGATGGCTGGAGAAGCTCCTGACCGATAAAGCATCACTGGCATATTACCTGTTCCCCCCCGAAAAGATCCGCCAATTGATCACTCTGCACCGACAAGGTCAGAACCACGTGGGCCGTCTCTGGAACCTGCTTTTTCTCAATGGGTGGCAGCGGCACTACTGGGGCAAATCTCCCAACCCTGCCCATCATAGCGAGATTGACTGATGGGAGATCATATAATCATATTTATGGAGGAGCCTTATAATATCGTTGACGGCAAGGCGTATGGAAATTCTAATTGGTTGATTTATGCCTTGGAAATAGCCAAACATTTCAACAGAGCTGCCTTATTTTTTACCGCGCAGGTGCTCCCTTCCACCTATACCAATCCGGGTGACTACGTTAGCGATTTAGCGGCCAGCCATGCCCGGATAATCGTGCTGCCACGGTATGTCTCGTTGTCGTCCAGCATTGCCAGGCTGCCCCAGGTAATGCTCCAGTTTTTCAGATACGTGCAACAATCGGGCGAGGTTCAGGCAGTGCTGATTCGCACTCCATCGATCTGCGGTTTAGCACTGGCGGAATTGAGCCGCGTCCTGGGGAAAAAGGTATTTCTGTATGTGAGTGGTAATATCGAGACCCAGGCAACCCCGATCATCAAAGGTGGGTTTTGGCAACCGGTTTGGCGCAAGATAGCCCAAATTATTAATGTACTCACCCGGTTCTCGGCGCGGGGCCTGATAGTTTTCACCGTGGGTAAGGAGATGGCCGAAAGACTGGACGAAGGTTGGACCTTAATCCCAAAACCATCAAAGATTATCAACGTTTTAAACCCTATGTACAGCGAGCGCAGCTTGTATGAGCAAGTGGATAGTTATGATGGTGGCGAGGTCAAGCTCCTCCGAATTTGTCAATTGTTGCCTTCAAAGGGGTTAGAGATTCTCTTGCAAAGCGTCGAAATCCTCATCAGGAAAGGTTTTCAGCTGCAGTTGGAGATTGCCGGCGCGGGGAATCAGGATTATTACCGGGCCTTGTTAAATCTTACTGAAAAGCTGGGCCTATCTCCCTACGTCAAATTCCTGGGCACCATGGAACATGAACGCATCATGAGCCTGTATCGTCAAGCGCATATCCATGTGGTCTCCTCTCTGGGAGAAGGAGTCCCCCGGGTTATCATGGAGAGCTGGGCGGCCTCGCTGCCCCTGGTGACCACCGCGGTGGGCGGGATTCCCGGCATGGTTAAGCATGAATACAACGGCCTGTTGGTGCCTCCGGGAGATGCCGCGGCTCTGGCGGCAGCCATCGAGCGAGTCATTAACGATGGAGAGCTCAGGAAACGGTTGATCAGGAACGGGTTTGCCGGCGCCCGGAAAAATTCCCGGGAAAAGCAGGCTCAGAAGATCGCGGCGATTATCAAGCAATACTGTGCTCCCTAAGAGGTTTTGAGGATCAGAGCCGATGGATAATTCCACGGAGCAAGCATACTTTGTCAGTGTTATCACCCCGGCGCGCAACGAAGAAAGATACATAGGAACGCTGCTGAACGACTTTTTGCATCAGGATTATCCCAGCCATTTGCGGGAACTCATCGTCGTGGATGGCAATTCAGAGGATAACACGAAGTCGATCGTCCAGGAGTTCGCCAGGCTCCACCCGGAATTAAATATCTCGGTGCTTGACAATCCCCAACGCCTGGTCGCTCCGGGTTATAACCTGGGACTGCGGGCCGCCCGGGGCCAGATCCTTTGCCGGGTGGATGCCCATGCCTCGATTCCGCCTGATTATCTCCGGATTGGCGTGCACTTGTTGCAGGAGCATGCGCCTGAGCGCGTCGGTTGTGTCGGGGGGGTTACCCAAACCGTCGGTGCCGGATTTTGGGGTCGAGCCTTTAGTGCAATGCTCAACTCGCCCTTCGGGGTCGGCAATGCGAAATTCCGCTATGCCAATAAGCCGGGTTATGTGGATACCATCGCCTTTTACCTGTTTTGGAGAAAGATTTTGGATGAGGTAGGATTCTATCGAGAGAATCTGGTCCGGAGTGAAGACCTGGAATTCAATGCTAGAATTCGCCGGCGCGGCTGGAAATTTTTCCTTTATCCGCAATTGAGGACTACGACCCAGGCTCGTTCATCTCTGGGGGGGTTCTTGAAACAGGCCTTCGGGAATGGTTTCTGGACCATGGCTACCTGGCGTGTCTCATGTATCCGCCATTTTATTCCTTTTCTATTTGCCGGCACGGTGGCCATCCTGGGAGTCGGCGGTCTCCTATCCCAGCCATTCTATGAAATGTTTGGGGCCTTGGTCTTTATCTATGGGGCCGTGGCAATCTATTTCAGTTTTAAATCTATCTCAGGATATAAGGATTGGCCCAGGTTATTGATCCTGCCACCCCTCTTCTTTCTTTTGCATATGTCTTATGGCATCGGTAGTTGGTGGGCATTGCTCTCTGATGGATTCAAAAAAGCCAGAACCATATCCGCATGAGGTTCTTGATACATTATTCAACGCGGGTAACGCCATGCTTCATGAAGGTGCAGGTAATATCCGCGAAGTCCAACCATTCTCTAATCCAGGCTTTTGGGCAGTCAACGAGAGCTGTTTAACTGAAAATTCTCTTCATCATTCCTCCGGTTGGCCTTGCCGTGCCCCCAAATTCCGAGCAGATACCCAAATACGGTCATACTTCCCAGGTATTCTGGGAAAACCCAAGCTAAGCCGCTATAAATTTAAGCCAGTTTTCCAAAGGGAAGGCCATCGCTGGTGTTCCTCAAAGATCCGATGGAGGCTTAGATGAGAAAATTTTTGCGACGGATACTCCCCCTTCTGGCGGTAGCGCTCTGGTCTCTCCAGGCCTGGGGCGGGCAATGGTCTCCCCATGGCTTCCTCTATAAGCCCGGTATGGGGGCCCGGGGAGCCCAAGAAAAGGCTTTCTTTGATGCGGGCTGCGATCGCCTGGATGCCCGCCTCGGGAAAGAGATCTGGGTGGGTGATCCCAATTATGGGGCCACTCTGCAGACCGCAGTGGCCGTGATTGGGACTACTCCGGCGGTGCTGCGGCTGCCGGCGGGCGCCTGGGATATCAGCAGCGATGTAAGCATCCCGGCCAATGTGGCTCTCAAACCGGAGCGCGGGGCAATCCTGTCCCGGACGGGGGGAGCCCATCTGACCATCAATGGGCCGTTTATCTGTGGCCTGTGGGCGGCCTTCAATGACAATTCAGCCAATCATGACTGGGTGGTGTTCGGGCCCGGGGCGGTGAGCCGGGTACATCCGGAGTGGTTCGGGGCGGCCCGGGATGGGGCCACGGAAGATTTCAGCCCGCTGCAAGCGGCGATTAATTCCTTGCCGGCCGGCGGCATTCTCTATCTGACGGCGGGGATCTACAAATGTAACGGTATCGGCTTGATCCTTAAAAGCAACATGACCATTGAGGGAGACGGCAAATACGCAGCCATGATCAAGGCGAATCGGCCAGGCGGCATCTATGACACTCTCTACCTTCCATACTTGACGGACGTGACCATCAGAAACGTGGGGATAGACAATCAAGACCTGCGTTTTCCTTACAACCCTGAAAATATTTCGCCCCATGCTTGCATTGGCATAGTAGCTTCCCAAAATATAACCATTGACAACGTTTACTGCACCAACAGTGGCCGTGACGGCATCTGGGTAGTGTATAGCGGTGTCCCAAATCCCTCCATTTACAGTAAGAATATTTCCATCACCAACTGTCATCTCAAGAGCAATACTCGCATTGGAGCATATGCCGAACATGTTAAGGGCCTCACCGTGGCCCATAATCTCATCGAGGATTTCGGTCAGAACGCCGTTAGTTTTGAACCGGATAACTCGCCAGATATCGTCAATGAGGATATGAAGGTTCTCTTTAATCGAATACTGGTGACGTCCAATCATAATGGTTCGTGGATTATCGGATGTCAGCAAAATAATGCTTACAACAATTGCAATAACCTGTTGGTAGAAGGCAATGAGGTTATCGGCAACCCATCAGCTACAGTGGCTCCGGGTCACGCGTTTTATACTCAGGGCTGTCCTAATACCAAAATCGTCAACAATACGATAACTGATCTGGCACTGTTGGCCTCCTGTTACTCGGATTATTCATGCATTCAGGGAAATATCCTGCGAAATTCCTCCACTGCCACCGGGGATGGCACCAATGAAGGGGGGATAAGTCTTAGCTGCAACCACAGTTCGGCCATCGGCAATATTCTCCAAGGACCGGGATTCAACGGCATCATGGTGTACGGCGGCAAATATAACGTCGTAGAAGGCAACACCGTCATCAACCCCGGTTCTAATGTGACTGCTCCCGGCTGGAATACTATGGGGATCCTCTTATTGGACGCTGATTGGAATACGGTGGCCAACAACATCATCCGTGATGAACGGGCCGCGCCTATCATGAAATCCGGCGTCTATTACCGGTGTATGAGCCACCCCGAATATCAACACAATCGCATCATGAACAACCAGGTCTACGGTTACCTCGAAAATGCCCTGGTCCGGGAAATCTGGCAGACAGTAGAACTGAACAACGGCCCCATGCAAACCATCCAGAGCACCGGCCTTCCCACCCTGGGCACCTGGGCCCAAGACAGCGTGGTCTGGAAGATTGGTGCGGCGGCCGGTGGCTCGCCCGGCTGGGTCTGCACCCAATCCGGCACCTTCACCGCCATGAACGTTACGGGCAATACCGATGCCACCGACACGCTCAAGAACGTCTCGGATACCAGCGGCATTGCGGTGGGGGATTACGTCACCGTGTCCCAGGACTTTACCGGGGTAAGGCGGGTGGTGGCCAAAACCGCCAACACCCTGAAGTTGGACGCCGTGGCCGCTGGCAGCCATACGGGGGTGACCATCCAAAATTCCGTCCCGGTGTTCAAGGCCATGGCGAATCTGGCCGGTTGATCCGGTTACGCCAAGAAGGCGTGAATGGCGGCGCTGACCAGGTCGAGGTGGGACAGGTGGAGCCCCGGATAGAGAGGCAGGGTGACCAGCCGGGCCGCGACGTCTTCGGTGCGGGGCAATTGGTGATCGTACCCCGGGGGCCACAGTCCCCGGTAATACGAGAAGAGATGGACTGGCGGATAATGGATGCTGGTCTGGATGCCCTGCCGGGCTAGGGCGGCCATGAAATCGGCTCTGGCGGTGGATTCGGCGAGCAGCACCGGGAAGAGATGGTGGGCCGAACCCTCGGGGGCGTTCAGAAAGGGCAGCTCCAGCCCCGCCAGCCCTGACAAGCGCTGTTGGTAGGCCCGGGTCAACTCCCGGCGCCGGGCGTTGCCCGGGGCCAGGCGAGAGAGTTGGATCAACCCCAGGGCGGCGCGCATCTCGTCCAGGCGATAGTTGTAGCCCCGGGCCACCACGTCGTAGCTGTAGCTGTGCCCCTGATAGCGGTCCCAGGTGAGGCTGGTCATGCCGTGGGACCGGGCCGTCTTGATTTTGCGGGCCACCTCGTCGTCATCAGTGACCACCATGCCGCCTTCGCCGGTGGTCAGATTCTTGTTGGCAAAGAAACTGAAACAGCCGATATCGCCCCAGGTGCCGGCTGGCCGGGGGCCCTGGGCCCCCTGGTAGAAGGCGCCGGGGGCATGGGCGCAGTCCTCGATGATCCTGAGGCCATGCCGCCGGGCCAGGGCGCCGATGGCGTCCAGATCAGCGGGATAGCCGCCGTAATGGACCACCATGAGGGCCCGGGTCCGCTCCGACACCTTGCGGGCCGCATCCGCCACCGACAGGTTCAAATCGTGGGGACCGGAAATATCCACGAAAACGGGGCGGGCGCCGGTGTAGAGGATGGCATTGGCGCTGGCGACAAAGGTCAGGGCCGGGCAGAGAACCTCATCACCCGCCCCCAATCCCAGCACCTCACAGGCCAGATGGAGCGCGGCAGTGCCGTTGGCCACCGCCAAGGCGTGTTTGACGCCCAGGAACCGGGCAAAGCGCGCTTCAAACTCCTGGGTCTTGGGGCCCATGGAGAGCCAGCCCGATTGCAAGACCGCGGTCACCGCGGCAATCTCTTCCGGCCCCAGGGTGACATCGGCCAAAGGTATTTTCCAGGTAGGCATGGGCAGGTGGTCCGGCTCCCCTTGGAGATTACACGGTGTAGAGCGCGGGTTTGTAGCGCTCCAGGTGGTCCCGGATAAAGGCGATAGTCCGGGTCAAACCCTCCTCCAGATCGACTTGGGGCTGCCAGCCCAGCATTTGTTTGGCCTTGCCGTAATTGCAGATCAGTTCCATGACTTCGCTGGCGTCGGGGCGCAGCCGCACCTCTTCAAGGGTGATTTCCTTGCCCCCCTCCAAGAGACCGATGATCCGGTGGGCCAGATCGCCGATGGTGATGGCCCGGCCGGAACCGAGGTTAATCACCTCGCCGACGGCCGCCGGGGACGCCGCGGCCTGGATAAACCCCGCCACCATGTCCGAGACGAAGGTCAGGTCCCTCAGGGGGGTCAGCCGCCCCAGGCGAATAACCGGGCCACTGAGGCCTTGGCTGATAATGGTGGGGATGATGGCCCGGGATGATTGCCGGGGGCCGTAGGTATTGAAAGGCCGCAGGGTGACGACCGGCAGTCCGAAGGAGAGATGGTAACTCTCGGCGAGCTTGTCCGCCCCGATTTTGCTGGCCGCATAAGGCGACTGGCCCCGTAACGGATGGGCTTCGTCAATGGGGGTGTATTGGGCGGTGCCGTAGGTTTCACTGGTGGAGGTGTGCACGACGCGCTCCACCCCCTGCTGGCGAGCCGCCTCCAGGAGGTTCAACGTGCCGCCGATGTTGGTGGCCACGTAATGCGCCGGAGCCTGGTAAGAATAGGGAATGGCAATTAAGGCGGCCAGATGGAAGATGACCCGGCAGCCCTGGACTGCCCGGGCGGTGCCGAACGGGTCGGTGAGATCGCCCAGGAACACCTCGATCTCGGAGGTCACCGGGGGGGGCAGGAGCTCCAGCAACCCCCAATCGTTGCGGGAATTATAACGGACCAGGGCCCGCACCCGGGCTCCCAGCTCCACCAGCCGTTCCACCAGATGGCTGCCGAGGAAACCCCCGGCGCCGGTCACCAGAACGCTTTTTCCTTGCCAATTCATGAGGTTATTTTATATGCTTATTTCCGGATAAAATCAAGGGTGCCGGGGAGTTGCGGCAATTATCCCGGTACCTGAATCATACCGTGCTCTCAGAATGGATCGATGATGCGCCATACCACGAATCGGCATAAGGGGATCGAAACCCGGGAGGGCGTGGCTTCCGGGTGGAAGGGTATCATTTTGGCCGGCGGGGCCGGCACGCGGCTGTACCCGGTTACCAAAGTGATCAGCAAGCAACTCCTGCCGGTCTATGACAAACCGATGATCTATTATCCCCTGTCGGTCCTCATGCTGGCCGGGATCCGGGATATTCTCATCATCGCCACCCCCGAAGACCTGCCCCGGTTCCAGACGCTGTTGGGCGACGGGGCCCAATTGGGTCTGCGCTTCACCTATGCGGAACAGCCCCGGCCCGAGGGGTTGGCCCAGGCTTTTATCATCGGCAAGGAATTTATCGGCCAAAGCAGGGTTTGCCTTATCCTGGGGGACAATATTTTTTATGGCCACGGCTTCCAGGAGATCCTGAAGCGGGCGGTCCGCCTGACCCAGGGGGCGCTGGTCTTCGGCTATTGGGTCAAAGATCCGGAGCGCTATGGCGTGGTGGTCATGGACCACGCCGGCAAGGTCCTGAATATCGAGGAAAAGCCGAAAAAACCCAAATCACCGATCGCCGTGTCAGGCCTGTATTTTTACGACAATCGTGTCATCGAGATCGCCGCGGGCCTGAAGCCGTCCGCCCGGGGAGAATTGGAGATCACCGAGGTCAACAAGGCCTACCTGGAAAGCGGGGATTTGCGCGTAGAGGTGCTGGGCCGGGGGTTCGCCTGGCTGGACACGGGCACCCACGAATCTCTCCTGGAGGCCTCCACCTTCATCGAAACCATTGAAAAACGCCAGGGCCTGAAAGTGGCCTGCATCGAAGAAATCGCGTATCGCCAGGGATTTATCGATGCCGGGCAATTGCGCCGGCTGGCCCAGCCCCTCCGGAAAAACGGCTACGGCCTCTATCTGTTGAAGATCTTGTCCGAATAAACCGCAATTTTGTGACATCCCTCCCTTTCAAGCCAAGTTGCAAGCAAAATATTGCTTTCTATCGGGGCGTGATTTATCACGCCTTTGAGGGCGCAATGCATTGCGCCCCTTTACATAAAATAGTGATTCGAATGCGACTTGGCATCAGACCAACGAGGCCCGCCGACGGTGTGGCTCCCCGCCAACACTCCCAACCCTCTGAGTCGGCGCACCAGGCCGGCGCGGTCAATCGTCGGGGAAAACGTCCGGGGGTTTCGGGGGAAAGAGTTTAGCGTGCAGTTTGTGCAGCACCCGGCGCAGATTGGCCCGCCAGTCAGGCTTGCCATAGGCCGCGGTCAATCGGTCCGCCCGGGGGAAGAGGTCGGTGCGGAGAAAAACCAGCCAGCCCCGGAGATTGCCCTGGCGCCAGAAAGACGGGAGGCCCAGGGTCAGGTAGCGCAGGCGGGGGTGGAGGATGATCAGTTCGGTCAGGGAAGGACGATAACGGCCCAACTCCGCCAGGACCGGCCCGGGCACCAGGCGGGGCAGGAATGGGGTGATGAGGTGCAGGATCACATCCAGGGGATGCTGGCACCGCCAGGCCCGGGCGGCCTGGAGAAATGCGGCCCAGTCCATTGCCTGCGAGTTCAGCAACACGACGATATCCAGCAGCCGGGAAAGACTGGGAAAATCTTCGCAGGCTCCGAGGCAGAGATGGATGAGGGTGTGTTCCGGGGATAGGGCCCAGGCGGAGACCCCATAAGCGTCAAACGGGACCGCCGCCGGCCGCAAGGCCTCATACGGCAGGCGGTAATAATGGCATAAGGCGGTGATCTCCCAATGGACATCCACGTACAGGGTCATAGGGGTAGGGGGGGCATAGGCCAATTCGTTCCCCACCCCGCGCCAATCCGCCGGGCGCAACCGGTGTTCCATAAAGAGGCGGTAACCCAATCCCGACAGCGTCCCGGCCACCCGGGGGAGATCAATGGGAGAGACCAGCAGGTCCAGGTCGCCCATGCTTCGCACCGCGGGATCGCCATAGAGGCGGAAGCGCAACTCCGCCCCCTTGAGCAGGATGACCTCTACCGCCGCCTGGGTGAGGGCCTCCATAACCCGGAGGATTTCTCTTTCCTGATGCTGGGTCGCCAGCAGGCTCACGGCATAATCATGCCGTAACGTCTGGAGGGCCTCGGCGGGCAGATGCGGACCCCAGCGGCGCGCCATAATTTCCCGATAGAACCAGGGGGTGAGGTGGCGTTGGCGCAAGGCCGCCAGGCGGAAGGGGGAGAAGGCCGTGACAAAGTGGGCCAGATTGCCGGAAAGTGGCGATATGATCAGAGAGAACAGGTCACGAAGGGGTGGCGGCAGGGTCAGGGAACCCCGGCTGACTCCCCGGGCGTGGCTGGAGAGGGCAGGGAGGGTCATGCGCCCCCCGGGTCAGGGCCGGGCCTGAATCCGGTGGCCGACGGTTGGGGCGCGAGGCGAGCGATGGGTAAGCGGCACCGGTATGCGGGATTTCTCATGGAGTTCCGCCAACTAAACCTGAGCCCGGCCGCGGGCCGGGCCAGGGCTAAAAACGCCAGCCTCAGGCGGGCCTAGTGAGATATGGTTATATCAAAAACCGCTCGTGGGAGCCACGGCGGTGTATAAAACCGTTTTTAGTTTTTGGTTATTCGTTAAAAGAAGTCATAATTTCAATAAGTTACAGATATCATTTGTAACATTTGAAAGTAAAATTGGTATAATACCCCCGTCGGCGCCGCGGCTCATCCGGGAGGCCGTAGGCCCCTGGGACCCGGGGACGCATAAAAGCTGAAACTTCACCGGAGGGCGGGTATAATGGCCCTCAATCCACCATGCCACGGGAGGACGTATATGAACCGGATAGCGCGCCGCCTTATGCTTATGCTGGTCACCCTGGGTCTTCTCGTTCCGGGTCTGAGTCGGGCTCAGGGCCAGGGCGAGGTCGCCCGGATGATAAACCAGGGTTACGATCTGCTGGAACAGGGCAAAATCGATCAGGCGCAGAAGGTCTATGAAGATGTCCTGCGCCAAGATCCCGGCCAGCCCCTGGCCCTGAACAATCTGGCGGCCATCATGGTCAAGCAGGGCAACTATGACCAGGCCCTCAGGTATTTCAACCAGGCCCTGGTCCGGGCCAAAGGACAGCAGGTGACGTTCAGCCGGGTGTGCGACGTCAATGGGGTGTGCGCCGCCTGCCGGATGAGTGAAGACCAGTTCGGGTCCGATGACCTGGAAGGGGTGATCAAAATCAATATCATGATGGTGCACATGGCTCGGTCGGCAGGTCCGACGCGCAAGTAACCGGGGCTTGGCGGCCCCCTGACCCGACCTGCGGCTCCGGGCTTACAGGGCTAGGAGGAGCACGGTGTAGAGCGCCGCGCCCAGGGCAAAGGCCCAAAAGAGGCTTTCCTGCTCCTCCGGGAGTTCCTCCTTCATGACGTTGAGGATGACCCCGCCGGCGAGGAAGGCGAAGAGCACGGCCAGCATTAGCTCATGGATGGGAGTCAAGAGGCCGATGCCCCACCCCAACAGCACACTCCCGGCCAACAGCCAGCAGCCGAGGCGGTTGTAAGTGTCATGATGATGGCGGCGCAGGCCGTAGTCGTTCACCAGGAAATGGGCGCCCATGGCAATGACGAAGAAGATGAGGCTGAGCATGCCCGGCTGTTCCCGATGGAGGAGCAGATAACCCACCAGGGCGTTGAAGCAGGCAAAAGAGGAGATATGGATCCAGAAGACCATGGGGGTGGTGATATCGGCGCCCCCGGACGCCTGGCTCCGGTGGCGGGAACGCAGCGCCAGGCGCTCCAGACCGTAAAAGGTGGCAAAACCCAGGAGGGCCACGATATACACGTGGTGTTCCATGAACTCCAGGGGGAGAGCGGCCCGGAGCACCACGTCCTGACCTTTTTTCAGTTCCGGCAAGATGTGCACGAACACGTAGGCCACGGAGGCGCCCCCCGCCAGGGAGAGCCAGCGGCTGCGAGGCGTGGCCACGGCAAAGGCGAAACCCCGCGCCCCCACATGAATGAGCGCCAGAGACAGGGCAAAGGCCAGAGTCAGACCGGGCATGGCGGCTTTACACTCCTGGTTGACGGGTGATGAGGGCGCCGGGGGCAACCCGGCGAGGCCGGGATGGGCGATCCCGGGGCCAGCCTAGCTCATTTTACCCTTTTTGCGGAGATTAGTTATAATAATGTCCAGGGGAAAACGCCCCCGGGATGACGCCCGGTTGCCAATAGCCTGATAGACGCGAGACGCGGCTTGCAGCCTTCTTCATCGGCAAAACCTTATGGATAAATCAAGTTTTTTTACCCTCCAGGTTCTGGTCTTCGGTTTGGTGGCCGCGGCCCTCACCACGGTGTACATTACCCAGCCGGTGCTGCCCATCCTGCAGCGGGAGTTCGGGGTCACGCCCTCCCAGGCTTCCTACACCATATCCGCGGTAATCCTGGGCATTGCCCTGGCCAACCTGCCCTTCGGCATGCTGGCGGACCGCTTCCCGGTACAGCGCCTCATCCTGGTAGGGGGGGCGGTGGTGGCGGCCTGCGGCCTGTTTTGCGCCGCCACCCCCAGCCTGGCCTACCTGGTGGGGGCCCGGTTCATCCAGGGACTGTTCGTGCCGGCGCTGACCACCTGCCTGGCGGCTTACCTGTCCACCAATCTGCCCCCGGAGCGCTTGAACGTGGTGATGGGCTCCTATGTTTCGGCCACCGTGGCCGGGGGTCTGGGCGGACGTCTCTTGGGGGGGGTCATTCACCCGCCCCTGCACTGGCGCTACGCCTTCGTCACCGCCTCTCTGCTGGTGGTCGTGGCCTCCCTGGCGGCGGTGCGGTGGCTGCCGTTAGGTAGGCTCCCGCAGGAGAGCGGCGAGAAGTCGGAAGGGTTCCTGGCCCTCCTGTCGCATCCCGAGTTGCGGCGGGTGTTCATGGTGGCCTTCGGGGGGTTCTTCGTTTTTTCCTCCATCTTCAATTACCTGCCGTTTTATTTGCACCAGCCGCCGTTCAACGCCTCCACCGAGTTCATCACCCTGCTGTACCTGACGTATATTATGGGGATATTCATCGGACCGGTGGCGGGCCAGCTCAGCAACCGCATCGGCAACGGCGCCACTATGGTACTGGGCTCGTTGATCCTGGCCCTGGCCATCGCCCTTACCCTCATCAAAGCGATCATCGCCATTGTGGCGGCCCTGGTGCTGGTCTGCGCCGGGTTTTTCTCCATTCACGCCTCGGCCGCCGGGTCCCTGAACCTGAAACTCACCTCCAGCCGCGGCCGGGCCAATTCCCTGTACGTCCTGGCTTATTATCTGGGGGGCGCGGTGGGCATCACCCTGAGCGGCTACGCTTACGGCCTGGCGGGCTGGTATGGGGTGGCGGTCCTGGGCCTCCTGATGCTCTCGGTGCCGCTGACCACGGGGATGCGGGAGATGCGGGAGCGGACTTTCAGGGGCGAGGCCAAGGAAAAGTTGAGCCCCGGAGTTTAATCCGCGATAATAACCCCAGGCAATGGTCCCCCGGCTTGAACCGGCGCCTCCCCCGGGGGGTGTAAAGCGACCTCCATTCCTGTTATCAAAATGATAAATGTGCCGTTAACGTTTACCTGGGCCGAAGGTCTAACTATATGAAAGCCGGTAAAGATACCCCATGACGGATGATCAGCTCGTGGCCCTGGCCCAAGAGGGAGATCTCCCGGCCTTCGAAGAACTGGTGAAAAAGTACCAGCGGGATGTCTTCGGACTGGCGTGCCGCCTGGTGTCAGATTCGGAAGAGGCCAAGGATTTGACCCAGCAGGCCTTTATGCAGGCCTTTATCCATGTCCGGAGTTTTCGCCGGGACGCACAGTTTCGTACCTGGCTCTTTCGGATCGCCATTAACCAGTGCTATAATTATTTGAAAAATCGCAAGAAGTTCGGCGATATGGCGGACACCGACGAACTGCACCTGGCAGGGGAGGGCTCCCCGGAGACGGATATGGTGATCCAGGACGACCGCCGCCGTCTCTATGAAGCGCTGGAGCACCTGCCCGCCAAACAGCGGGCGGTGATCACCCTGAAGGTGGAGCAGGGTCTGTCGTATCAGGAGATTGCCGAAGTTCTGGGCGGCACGGCGGGTGCGGCCCGGGTTAATTACTGTCAGGCGTTGAAGACCTTAAAGAAACAGCTAACGAGCGAGGATGACCATGAGGTGGCAATGCGCCCTTCTCCAACGGTGGCTACCCGAATATCCCGACGGTGACCTCCCCGCTTTTCAGAAGCGGTGGCTGAAGGCCCATATGGAACGGTGCGCCGCCTGCCGTCGGGAATGGGCGGGGCTCCGGGAGACGGTGAGCGCCTTCGAGGCGACACCGGTAGCGGACCCCGGCCCGGAGTTTTGGACCCAGTTCTCCCGGGAATTGCACGTGAAGTTGGCCCAGGCCGCGCAGGCAAACCCGGCCGAGCCGGCGCTGGCCCCCATCCGACGCTTTAACCTGCCCTATCTGCTGGGCGCGCCGGTCCTGGCAGTGCTGCTGCTGTGCGTCGCCATTTATTACACGGGGTCCGGCAACCCCGTACAGGATCAAAACCTGGCGCGCCGGTCCGCGGCGCCCACGGTGGCGGCGGTCCCCCAGACTCCGGCGAGCAAGCCCCCCGGCGCGGTGGCCGCGGCTCCTACGAGGGGCATGGAGCAATTCGTGCCGGTGGCCCTGGAAGAAGGCGTTGCCCTGCCGACAGAGGAAGTGGATATTTCCGGCTGGGACCTGGATTCGGAACTGGCGGGCATGAGCGATCATGAGAAGGAATTGTTCCTGAAAAAACTCCGTTAACGCGCAAAGGATGGGTCATGCATCGAAACTTTCTCCTGGTTTTCCTGGGCCTAGTCCTCCTGGGGACCGGCGCCCTTTCCCGGGCCTGGGCCCAGCCGGGCCAAGAATTTGGGGGTGCACATTTCCAGGACCGCCTCATGGATATTAAGCGGCAGCAGTTGGGGCCGGCTCTGGGAGTGGATCAACGTACGGTGGACCGGCTGCTGGCCATCGACCAGCGCTATAAGCCCGTCAGGCATCGGCTGATCATGGAAATGAAGACCGATATGCAGCGCCTGCAGCAGCTCATGAGCCAGCCCTCGCCCTCTGACCAAGATATCAAGGCCGTGCTCACCCACATGAAGGCCAAGCGCCTGGAGATGCTTAATCTCCAGCAGCGCAAGGATGAAGAGGAGACGGCCCTGCTCACCCCGGTGCAGCAAGCCCGCTATATCATGTATCTGATGAGTCTGGTGCGGCAGGCGCGCAGCATCAAGAGCGGGCCCGGCGGCCCCGGGGGCCCGGGCAGTATGGGCGGCCCCGGGACCATGGGGGCCCCGGCCTTCAGACCTCCCCAGGAGATCCCGGTTTCCCGCCCGCCCCAGTAATGGGAGGTCACGGGCGGCGCCTCCGAGCGCTCCGGATCCTGGCCAACTGGCACGTAACCCTTGGGTAACCCTGGGGTTCTGCCAGTTTTTTTATGCATCCACTTGCCAAAACCTCCTGGAGAGGGCTAAAATAGTGGTGCCTGCCGGAGTGGTGGAATTGGTAGACGCAGGGGACTCAAAATCCCCCGGGGGCAACCCTGTGCCGGTTCGAGTCCGGCCTCCGGCACCAGCAATATCAGATAGTTAGATGGGGTTTAGGTCATCCGGCCTAAGCCCTTCTGTTTTGCTGGCGGGGGCAAGGGTGAAGGGTGAAACCAACCGGTACCATTTCCCCTCACCCTGACCCTCTCCCGGGGGGGGAGGGGAGAATACCTGAAAATTCCAGAATATGGTAGGATAATGGCTGTCTTAAACCCAAAGATCGATTTTCGGCCTTTTCACCATAATCTTGCCGGACTCGCCTGCCCTTTCCTCCCTTGACAAAAAAGGGGGCCATAATGACAATTTAATAAAATATTTATTTATTAAAAATTATATTATATACTGATTGCTATACAGGATAGCTGAGAGCGGGATTGGGGGCCTGGCTTCTCACCAGCACGGTTAAGCGCTATAATGAAGCCATCTCGGCCTTACCGGGGTAAAGGAGGATGCTTCCATGTCATGGCGCCGGCGGGTTTTTACCGCTATTGTGGCAGCCGCCCTGCTCTGCGGAGGTCCGGCCGGGGCCCAGATGGAGCGCCAGCCCTCAGCCCTCCAAGGACCAAAGCTGCCGAAATCCCATCTGGAGACGAGAGAAGGCCCCGAGCTCTTACCCGAAGGCAAGCTGGATGCTCCGATAAAGCAACCCACCGAGGCCCCCGTTGATCTGCCACCGGCGACCACCGCCGAGGGGAAAATCCGGCCAAATGCCCCGGCTCCCCTCATGAACCAGAAAAAGATCGCGGGTCCGGCCGCCCCAACCGATGACCTCGGTAACCAGATCGGGCCGACGATCAGTTTTGGTCCGGGCAGCGAGAACGCGTCCGGCAAGGCCCCGGGATCCGGCAGGTCCAGCTCGAAGTCATTGGTAGAAAAATTTAAGGCCTTGCTGACAGATGAGGGAAAAGCCGAAAAACCGGGCCATGAAGATCAACAAGAGGTGGAAAGTCAAAAACAACTGGACCGGCACAAGTTGAAGCCGAGCAACCGAAGCAAGAGCCAAAGCATGGCTCCGCCATAATGCCGCCACGCCACGCGCCGCCCGGGGAAGCGCATCTCCGGGGAACTGGCACTTTTCCCGGCAAAATTCAGGGTTTTCGACCCTGGAGATTAAGGGAACCCCTAATACCAATTAGCCGCGTACGTGGCACAGTATAGTCGAGGTTCCAGGGTTGGGTTGCTAAAGCCGGAGAGGATGGGAATCCATGGATCAGGCTAGATATTACGAGAGGGAGTTGGGCTCCGGGAGCGCCGTCAAGACGCTCAGGGTAGACGAAGGCAAGGTTAATAGCTGGCCTACCAAGCTGACCTTAGTGACGCTGCAGGTGATCATCGCGGTGTCCATCTTCCAGGTCTTTAAAGATTGGGTCTTCACCAATAAGGGCCTTGGCAGCTCGAACATCTATCTGGGGATCATGGGGTGTACCCTGGCGACTATCTGCGCCTACCTGATATTAGTGAAATACCAGAGCCTCATTCAGCAATTCAGCCGGGAAAACGTCAAGTTGGGGGAGAGACTCGGGGCCCGGACGGCGGAATTGGAACAAGCCAATGAAGAGATGCGCCAGGAAATCGCGGAAAGGCGGCGGGTGGAAGAGGCCCTCCTGGAAAGTGAGTCCCGATTCCGCACCATTATTCGCGAAGCCGCCATCGGCATCGCCCTCATTGATCAGAAAGGGCGCCTGATTGAAAGTAATCCGGCCCTCCAGACCATGTTGGGGTATAGCCCGGAAGAATTGCGGGGGATGGGGTTCAGCCGGATCCAGCACCCGGAGAATAGTAAGCTGAGCCGGGAGATCTTTCGGCAGTTGCTCGCCGGCGACCAAGAGGTGTATCGGGTGGAAACCCGCTATATCCGCAAGGACGGCTGGGTCGGCTGGGGGCGCCAATCCATCTCGCTGGTGCGGGAAGCAGGCGGTGAAGCCCAGTTTGCCATTGCCATGTTCGAGGACATTACGGAGCGCCGCGAGAACGATGAGAGGATCCGCACCTACCAGGAACAGCTGCAATCCCTGGCCTCGGAATTGTCCTTGACCGAAGAACGGGAGAGGCGCCGCCTGGCCACGGTTTTACATGATAATATCGCCCAATTGCTGGTTCTGGCCAAGGCAAAATTCGAAAAAATGCAAGAGTCCACTGTGATCCGCGCCCTGATCAAGCCCATGGAGGAAGTCCGGCGCCTGATTGAGGAATCCATCCGCTATACCCGGACGTTGATCTTCGAACTCAGCCCGCCCATCCTCTATGATCTGGGGTTCGAGGCTACCATGGAATGGCTGGCGGAGCACATGGAGGAGCAGTATGGCCTCAAGGTGGAAGTGGAGAACGATGATCTTCCCAAACCTCTGGATAACGAGGCCCGGGTGCTCCTGTTCCGGGGCGTGCGGGAACTGCTGTTCAATGTGCTCAAGCACGCCCAGACCAAGAGGGCCAAGGTGCGCATATTGGGGGAAGAGGGCCAGTTGCGGGTCATCGTGGAAGATAACGGCGTCGGGTTTGCTCCGGACCGACTCATCTCCGCCACCGGGAAAGTCAAGGGTTTTGGCCTCTTCAGCGTCCGGGAGCGCTTGAATTATTTCGGCGGCAGCCTGGAAGTCGACTCCATCCCCGGTGAGGTCACCAGGGTCAGCCTGGTCATGCCTTTACAGTCCAAGGGCAAGCCGAAAAAAAGCCGCATGAAGACTGCGGTCCCCGCCGAGCTGGCTTCTCCGCCGGCGGCCTCGCGGGTGTCAACCCTGGGGCGCAAAAAACGCGGCCCGGCCGCGGCGGCGCCATAAATTAAGCGGCTTGGCCAATGCCGCCGCGGGCGCCGGCCCGCGGCCAGATCAGCGCACGTGCCGCTTTTTCCAGAACCGCGGCCTTCCCCGGAACTCTTTGCCATCCCAGGGCCATCCCCGGCCGTAAGCTCCGGGGGATAATGCCGGCCGTCCCCCTCGCCTGTCTGAAATTCACCTTTGTTCCCCGGATAGAAATGGTGTATCATGGTTGCCGAAGTGGAAAATTTATGGCGAACCGGTTCGGGTCCGATTCTTTAAAACATTAAAATAAACTGCACATATTCCTGGTCAAGGCTTGTTAAACCATTTATAATTCGCAGGCAGAGGAAGATAGTATGAGCATCAAGGTCTTGCTAGCCGACGATCACCAGATATTGCGCGAGGGGCTCCGGTCCATGCTGGAAAAGGAGCACGATATCAAGGTGATAGGTGAGGCCGACGATGGCCGGACCACCCAGCGAATGGCCCGGGAGTTGGCCCCTGATGTGATTATCATGGACGTGGCGATGCCTGATTTGAACGGCATTGAAGCCACCCGGCAGATTGTTGGCGAATTGCCCGGGATCAAGATCATCGCCCTGTCGATGCACAGCGATCGACGATTTGTCTTGAACATGCTCAAGGCCGGGGCCGCGGGGTACATGCTCAAAGATTGCGCTTTCAAGGACCTGGCCAAGGCCATCCGGGTGGTGATGTCGCACAAAACGTATCTGAGTCATGAGATTGCGGACGTCGTGGTCAAAGACTACCTGGCCACCTCCACCCCCATTGAATCCTCGGCTTTTCACCTGTTGTCTCCCCGAGAGCGGGAAGTTCTGCAGCTTATTGCCGAAGGCAAGACTTCCAACATGATCGCCGAGAACCTGCACGTCAGTGTTAAAACCGTGGAGACCCACCGTCAACAGATCATGGTTAAACTGAAGATCAAGACCATTGCCGAGCTTACCAAATATGCCATCCGGGAAGGGTTGACTTCGGCCTGAGTCGGGCCATTTTTCCACCTCTGGACTGTTCATCGCCGCGCCCCGCCGGGCTGGGGATTGCGTCTTAGGGGCACGAGCAGACGCCCCGGGGCGCGCCGGGGGGCGGTTTCCCGGGCTCACCCAGGTTCCCCCGTTGTTTGGCCAGGTCAGGGCCTCTGCCGGGTTCGGGACGCGGTCGGCCGGCGCTGAAAAAATATATTTTTCCTTCCTTAAGGCAAATTCAGTAATTTCGAACCTGGATATCAGCAATTCCCCCCATTGTAGGAAAATCCCGGCGCTTTAAACTGCAAGTGTGATCAGGAAAAAACCAGGACGGCACGAGGCATTGCGGGAGGGAGCGTTTGAAATCCTTCTTAGGAGCCGAGGATGGCGCCATGGATAGCAAAAATCGGAAGGTCAGCGTTCGCCAGGAAGAAATTGACCAAATCTTAAGCCTGAAATCCGGCGTTGATTATCGAGAAGAACTGATCGGTTCTGTAGAAAAATATCTGAAATTAGGCTGGGTGCCGGTGGCCCTGGACGGGGGGGATGGGACCGAGCTCCCGATTGATTTCAGGCAAAAGCCCGAAATATGGCAAAAGTACTTGTGGGACCTGAGTCTGACGGCCCCCAAACCCAACGTCGGATTACGCACCGGCGCCCGGTCCCGCCTCATGGTCCTGGAGGTCACCAAGGGACCCGGCGAATCTCTTTTCGACCGTTATGGACCATGGCGGTCCGAGTGTATTGCGGCCTTGGGAAGCCAGCGCGAACGTCACTTTTATGTCTGGCAGCAAACCAGCCTGATTGAATCCATCTCCTTGTGGAAGACGCCTGAATTTCGGTTATACGGAGAGGGCCAGATCGTGCTGGTGCCACCTTCCCTGGACCCCGCAACGCTAGAAGCATGGCGGTGGCTGACCCCGCTGCGGGAGGAGTGTCCCGAATACCCCAGCCAGTCCTTGCAGCAGTTTTTGGAAGACCTCCTGAACCGGGAGGCGGATAGACTGCCGGCTGTCAGCCTCTCGTGGCAGGAGATCTATTGCCTGGTGTCCCCGTTTGAAGGACTCCTGGAGGCTTTACTCGCCTCGCCACCCTCGATGGAGGCATATTATCGGGACATTCTCCGGGAAGCCTGGGAAGTGGGGATAGTGGAGCCCGACGTTCTCCTGCCGTTGCTGTGGCACGCCCCTTATGGCGATGCGCGGCAAAACCCGGGAAGATGGGAGGACCTCAAAAAATTAGTCAAGGAGACCCAAGCTCATCCGGAGGCTATGCCTTCCCGGGTACAACTTCCTTTTGAGTTGCGCTCTAATAATGGTATACATATCTTTAAGGAACCTCCCGGATATCGGGGGGCGCCGGCGACCGATAACCCCGGACCGCTCTGTTTCCTCAAGAGGTATCTCCTCAAAGCGCCGCAGCCGGGACCGACTCCACGGCAGTCTTTTTCCTCCCGGGCAGCCAAGGGAAAATCCAGAAAGACGAATCGGAGTGGGAACAAATAATATGGTGAGGGCAGTAATTCCACCAGGGCAGTATGGATCGGAAGGACAGCATGGCGTGGTCGGAGGATGAGACGGATCGCCGCCGCCCGGGGGCCGGGGAACCGGAACCTGGCGGGGCATCAACCACAGGAGCGGGTACCGGTCCTGCCGCGCCGCCGGTGAAGGACTCGCCGCCGGGAAGTGACGACCGCGGTCGGTCCGTTGAAACTCCCGAGCCCACGCCGAAAACCTCCGGATCTCCTGCGGGCCCGCC
>JBAVUP010000120.1:0-2577 GCA_049696835.1 Desulfobaccales bacterium | reverse complement strand
GTGCGGTTTCATCAAAGAGAAGGACCTGTTGGCTTACCTGATAGAAGCCCCTTTCCAAGTTCCCGAGTGGATGGATCGACTGGCTGAACGGCTCGCGCATAAAAAGGGGGTTCACATCAGGCCCTTCAGTCCCAAGGATCAGGACTCTGAGTTCCAGCTGATCAAGGAGATTTACAACGACTCCTGGTCGGGTAACTGGGGTTTCGCCCCCTTAAGCGATAATGAAATACGGGATATTCAAAAGCATGTGATGAAATTCGCGGATCCGGACCTGGCTTTCTTTATCTATTATGAGCAGGAACCTGTCGCAGTCTGCGTGGTCTTACCCGACCTTAACCCTTTGCTCAAGCGGCTCAACGGGCGGATCGGTCTGCTGGGTTTGCTGAAGCTGCTCAGGTATCGAGGGGAGGTCAGGGGATTGCGGGGTTTGATCTTCGGGGTCAAGGAGGAGTATCGGCAACTGGGATTCCCCATGTTAGCCACCTACCAGCTCAATGAAATTTTGAGAAAAAAAGGGGAATATCATTATCTGGAGATGGGCTGGTGCCTGGAGGACAACGAGTCGATCAACCTTTTGATAGAGGAAGCCGGGGTCAAAACCCACAAGAGATATCGCCTATACAGAAGGTCTTCATGAGTTCAAGAGTTAAGTTAAATGCTTGGCGTTGACGTGGAGGTCTGGACCTAGTGGCTGAGCATCGAGCCCCCATTATCGCTTTCGTCTGGCGGCCCGAGGAGATCATCCCACCGGTGACCCAAATGGCGCATCGAACCGGTAGCCGGACTATCTTTGATGTTTCCACGATGGGGGTGGAAGCGCTGCGTCCTTTCTTACGAAAGGCTGACCCTGCCGGCCACGTGAGGGATATTAAGATTTCTGCTCCTACCTTGATGGATCCATCTTTGGGACCATGGTTGCAGGAAACCGGGGTCCAAGATATCTGGGTAGAATGCCACCCGCAGTTTTTCCGAAGAGATCCTGCCACCGTTCTGGAGAGATTGAGGGAATTGTCGGAAAACCACCGTTGCTTCCCTATCATCGGGGACTTAAATCTCCTGGCCGCGGTTGTGCAGGATAGTTTGGGAATCGGGCGCATCGTCCTGAAAGGCTGCGAAGCCTCTGGATTCGTGAGCGGTGAGACGACCCTGGCGCTCTATGCGGCGGTCAAGGAAATGCGGCACACCGCCTCGAGTTCCCTGGACATCCTTATCTGGGGAGGCGTAACCACCCCTGAGGCGGCTTCGGCCTTCCTGGCCACCGGGGCCGCCGGGATCGTCTTCGAGAGCGTCCATTGGCTGACCGACCTGGTTGCCATTGATGATCGGCAACGCCAGCGCCTCTATAGACTCCACCTGGATTCCACCGATCTGGTCGGCCTGGACCTGCAGGTCCCTTGTCGCCTGTTCAACAAAGGCAACTCTCTGGCGTTCAAGGAGATCAAGACGTTCGAGAGCTCGCAGTGCGGCGCCGAGATCACGGAGGAAAGCCGCCGTGCCTTCGTCAGCCGGGTACAGGCCAGGGCCCTCCACCCTCTGGCGAGCCACTTCAGCCAGGATGAGGTCATCCCCCTGGGGGTGGAAGCTACCTTTGCGGCGTCGTTTGTGGAGCGTTTTGGGGCCGGAACCGAAGGGGCCATAATAGCCTTCATGGAAGAAATTCGCCACGCCTGCCGCCTGGCTGAGCTGAAAAAGGATGCCTGGTTGGACAGCCCGGTGGCCAAGGAGATGGGAACTCTCTACCCCTTTATCCAGGGCGCCATGTCCTGGATCACCGAGGTCCCGGAGTTTGCCTCAATGGTTGCCGATGCCGGCGGCCTGCCCACCATCGCCCTTGGCCTGATGGACGCGGCGGCCCTTGACCGGAGGCTGGGAGGCCTGCCGGAGATCATGGGGGGGCGCCCGTATGCCGTAAATGTCGTGTCCTTGGCAGAAAACCCTTGCCGTCAGACGCATCTGGCCTGGATAAAGCAACACCGACCCCGTTTTGTGGTGCTCGCCGGAGGTAATCTCTCCTTCTTAAGAGAATTGCTGGAAGGCGGCCTTGAAGTCATGTATATCGCGCCGGATGAGGCCATGATGCGGCTCGCCCTGGAAGCCGGCGTCCGGTACGTGATCTGCGAGGGGTATGAGGCCGGCGGCCACGTGGGGCCACATAGCACCCTCACCCTGGCTCAAATGGTGGTGAATCTGAAACGGCGCCACCCATCTCTGTGCCAAAACTGTCGCGTGATCCTGGCAGGAGGCATCTTTAATCGGGAGACCGCCTTTATAGCCGCCTTGCTCGGGGCGGACGCCATCCAGATGGGCACCGCCTATCTGGCCACCCAGGAGATTGTGGCAACCCGCGCCTTGACGGCGCTCTATCAGCAGATGATCCTGGAATCGCCCCCGGGGGAAACCGTCGTCTCAGGCCAGGACACCGGGCTTCGAGTGCGATCCTTGAGGACCCCGAGAATGGCGGCTATCTTATCCCTGGAGAGGGAGTTTGCCGCGGGCCGCCAGGACGAGGCCGCCTTTCGGACGAAAATGGAGGAGATGACGGGGGGGAGCCTTTTCGCGGCGGCCCGGGGTCTGGAC
>JBAVUP010000119.1:0-13702 GCA_049696835.1 Desulfobaccales bacterium | reverse complement strand
CCTCTATCTCTATGGCGATAATGTCCTGGAATCATCTCGATTCCATCCCAACCTCATAGAGATTAAAGGAGATATCCGGGACCGAGATTTGCTGGAACGGGAAATTCCGGACACTGATGCGATCATTCACCTGGCGTGCATCTCCAACGACCCAAGTTACGAACTTGATCCCGATTTGGGCAAATCCATCAATTATGACGCGCTTCTGCAACTGATCGAGGTTGCTAAGAAATCAGGAACCAAGCGATTCATCTATGCCTCGAGTTCCAGCGTCTACGGCATCAAAGATGAGGCCGAAGTTACCGAGGATCTCCCCCTTGAACCGCTTACCGATTATTCCAAGTATAAAGCTCTTGGCGAAGAAGCGCTATTAAACGCCGCGCATGAAGACTTCAATGTCACCATTATCCGTCCGTCTACCGTATGTGGCTATTCCCCGCGGTTGCGGTTGGATCTCACGGTGAATATCCTCACCCATTATGCTCTCAACCAGGGGATCATCACCGTCTTTGGTGGAGAACAAAAGCGTCCCAACATCCATATTAATGATATGGCCGACCTCTACCTTTTTTTGTTGGAGCAGCCGGCTCATAATATTCATAAAAAGATTTATAACGTAGGTTATGAGAATTTTAAGGTCGGGGAACTGGCCGAAAAGGTCAAGCACACCTTGGGGGGGGACATTGATATCGTCTTTACTCCTAGCAACGATAACCGTTCCTACCATGTCTCCTCCCAAAAGATTAGAAGGGAATTGGGGTTTGCCCCCAAGTTTACCATCGAGGACGCCATTCTGGACCTGAAAGCCGCCTTTGAGGCGGGGAAGATACCCGATTCGATGACCGACATCCGCTATTACAACATCAAGACCATGCAACACTTGAAATTGAAATAGGGGGGCGGATCTATGGATGCCGGAACCCTCAAGCAACTTTACTATCAAATGCTGCGTATCCGCTTGGTGGAAGAGGCCATTGCTGAACTTTATCCGGAGCAGGAGATGCGATGCCCGGTGCATCTCTGTGTGGGGCAAGAAGCCATCAGTGCAGGAGTATGCCTCAATCTGACTCCGGATGACTATGTTTTAAGCAACCACCGGTCCCACGGTCACTACCTGGCCAAAGGCGGTGATCTCAAGGCCATGATAGCGGAGATCTATGGCAAGGCCACCGGTTGCTGTTTTGGCAAAGGTGGTTCCATGCACTTGGTCGATTTGCCGGTGGGTTTCCTGGGATCGGTGCCCATTGTGGGCAGCACGATTCCCATTGCCGTGGGTGCGGCACTGGGATCCACGATGCGCGGTGAGAAACGGGTCGCACTAGTCTTTCTGGGGGAAGCGGCCACTGAGGAAGGGGTGTTTCACGAGAGCCTCAACTTTGCGATGCTTAAAAAATTGCCTGTCGTATTTGTCTGTGAAAACAATTTCTTTTCGGTATACTCCCCCCTCTCTGTAAGACAACCAAAGGGCAGAGAGGTTTTTGAGTTAGCTAAGGGACATGGGATGGAAAGTTACCAAGCCGATGGTAATGACGTGGTTGCGGTCTACCGCTTGGCAGAGATAGCTGTCGGCAAAGCGCGGCATGGCGGAGGTCCCACTTTCTTAGAATTTAAAACCTATCGCTGGCGGGAGCACTGTGGCCCTTATTATGACAATCACCTGGGATATCGGGCAGAATGCGATTTCCTGGAATGGCGGGGAAGATGCCCCCTGGAGAAATTGAAGGAACGACTCTTGGCTGACGGGCTTTTACCCCTCCGAGACATGGAGGACATGGAAAATAACATTAAGACTGAAATGGCGGAGGCGGTTGCCTTTGCTAAAAAGAGCCCGTTTCTCGAAGAAAATCTTCTCATGGAACACGTCTATGCCCCATAACTCATCAGCGAGCCGTCGGGTGGAAAATCGTGAATTGAAATTCTTTCAAGCCGTCAATGAGGCCATCGACTTGTGCATGGCCAAAGATGCGACAGTTTATGTAATGGGATTGGGGGTGCCTGACCCCAAGGGAATTTTTGGTACTACTTTAGGGCTCCAAGAGAAATATGGGCCGGATCGCGTCATGGACATGCCGGTCTCCGAGAACGGGATGACCGGCGTTGCCATCGGCTCAGCCCTGGCAGGGATGCGGCCGATCATGACCCATCAAAGAGTTGACTTTGCCCTGTTAGCCATGGAGCAGACTGCCAATCAGGCTGCCAACTGGCATTATATGTTCGGGGGAAAGATCAGCGTCCCGCTCGTAATCCGTATGATCATAGGCCGCGGTTGGGGGCAAGGCCCGCAACACTCCCAAAGCCTCCAGGCCTGGTTTGCCCATATCCCAGGCTTGAAGGTCATTATGCCGACCACCGCATACGATGCCAAAGGCCTGCTGATCAGCAGTATCGAGGACAACAATCCGGTGATCTTTCTTGAGCATCGCTGGCTGCACAATACGATTGACCACGTGCCTGCAGGCTACTATCGAGTGCCCTTGGGAAAAGCCCAGGTGATGAGAACCGGCCATGATATCACCTTGGCCGCCATCTCTTATATGACCCTGGAAGCGCTTCGGGCTGCGCAGTTGTTGGCAGAGCAGGGTGTTTCCGCCGAGGTCATCGATATCCGCACGTTAAAGCCGCTGGACGAAGATCTGATCTTAGATTCCGTGCGCAAGACGGGAAATCTGGTCGTCGCCGACACCGGCTGGAGAACCGGCGGTTTCGCCGGGGAGGTCGTAGCCCGGGTGGTAGAAGGGGCTTTTGAAAAACTGCAGAATCCCCCTGCACGGGTTACGCTGCCCGACTGCCCCACCCCTACAACTCGGGCTCTGGCTAATCACTATTACCCACGGGCGATACATATTGTGGCGACTGCCTTAAATATGTTAGGGCGCAGCCTGGATAAATCCTTCTGCAACGAGACCATTACCACGCCCCTGGATGTTCCGGATAAAGGCTTTACCGGTCCTTTTTAATCACCACTACCTGATATAAGAGATGAGCGGCGTGCCCCAAAAACGCAAGATCGCGATTATCGGCAGCAATTCCTTTTCCGGCAGTGATTTTGTCGACTTACTCCTGGATGATGCCGGCAATGAAGTGATCGGCATCAGTCGATCCCCGGAGAAAAGCGCTCTGTTCCTCCCTTATAAGAAGCGGCAGAACCCTGCTTGCAAATTCTTCCAAAGGGATCTTAACAAGGATATGCCCCAGCTCATTGAGCTGCTGGACTCCTTTGAGCCGGAATATGTGGTCAACTTTGCCGCGCAAAGTGAAGTTGCCCCCAGTTGGGAACATCCCGAACATTGGTTTCAAACCAATGCCGTGGCCCTGACCAAACTGGTAAACGCCCTGAAAGACCGGCCCTATCTCAAGCGCTACGTGCACATCTCCTCCCCCGAGGTTTACGGCGCTTGCGAGGGGATAGTAACCGAGGCCGCGTCCTTGAACCCCAGCACCCCTTACGCCGCATCCAAGGCCGCCGCGGATTTGCTGCTGTTTACTTATGTGAAGAATTTTTCCTTTCCTCTCATTATGATCCGGGCCACCAACGTTTACGGGGCCCACCAGCAATTGTTCAAGATCATTCCCCGGTCCGCCATCTACGTGAAGCTAGGTAAGACCATCGAACTGCACGGCGGCGGGCGCGCGGTAAAGTCTTATATCCATATCCGAGACGTCTCCCGGGGGGAACTGGCGGCCATGGAAAGGGGACGGCCGGGGACAATCTATCATCTTTCCCCGGACCGGGGCTATGCAGTGCGGGAGGTGGTAGGGGAGATTTGTAGGCTGCTTGGCGAAGATTTTTCCAAGGCCACCGTGGCGGTGGAGGAGCGTCTGGGGCAAGACGCGGCATATGTTATAGACTCGACCCGGGCCCGCCGGGAACTGGGCTGGTCGCCGCAGGTTTCCCTGAGGGAAGGCTTGGCGGGAGTGGTGAACTGGGTGGAGGACAACTGGGAGGAGATACAGCGGCAATCGTTGGATTATGTGCATCAAGAATAATACTTTTGAACGGTATACCCGGAAGGGGTTCAGTCGGTTCGCACCTCTCAGGACTCGACCGGGGTGCGAGGTTGGTTGATTCTACCATGGCTGACCACATTGATAACTTCAAAAAACTGAAGATTACCATTCTTGGCACGGGGAATATCGGCACAGATTTGCTGATGAAAATTCTCCGCTCGCCTTATCTCGAGTGTACCTGTTTTGCTGGCCGCAATCTTAATTCCCGGGGCATGGTTCATGCCAGAAATCATGGTGTGAAGACGTCAGACCGGGGGATCAGAGCCATCCTGGAAGACCCCGATGGTTGTGACCTGGTCTTTGATGCGACCTCTGCCCTCAGTCACCAGGACCACTGGCCGCAACTTGAGAGATTGGGCAAGTTTGTAATCGACCTTACTCCTTCCCGTATTGGGGAAATGGTCGTTCCAGCCGTTTCCCTGGGCGATTTTGGACATTACCGCAACGTGAACATGGTGAGCTGTGGGGGCCAGGCTTCTATTCCCCTCGCGCACCTTATCAGTTTGACGCATGAGTGCGTTAACTACATAGAGGTTGTATCCAGCATCGCTTCCAAGAGTGCCGGGCCGGCAACGCGTGAGAATATCGATGAGTATATCGAGACCACCGAGGAAGGCATCAGAAAATACTCCGGCGCCAAGAGCGCCAAAGCGATACTGATTCTCAATCCTGCGGAACCAAGCATAGATATGCAGACCACCATCTCCGCCAAGGTAGATCAGCCAAACCTCGGGGGATTACGTAGGGTGTTTGACGACATGGTCAGAAAGATTCAATCCTATGTGCCTGGATACTGTGTCCTGGTACCGCCCATCTTCGAAACCAACCGGATTGTGATCATGGTAAAGGTCGTGGGACGCGGTGACTATTTGCCCACCTACGCGGGGAACCTGGACATTATCAACTGTGCGGGGATTGCTACCGCGGAAGAATATGCCAAGAAATATGCCCGATCGGCAGAGATCTTCAAGATAAGAGCAGAATGCGCCAGGTAATGATAAGCGACCCCACCCTTCGAGATGGGAGCCATGCGGTGCAGCACCAGCTCAGTATCCAGCAGATATTCGCCTACGCAGCCGCGGCCGATGCCGCCGGCATTCCCATGGTGGAGGTGGGGCACGGCAATGGTCTCGGCGCCTCATCGGTACAGATTGGCGAAAGTCTGGTGGACGACGTGAGGATGCTCGAGACGGCCCGAGCCGCGCTCCCCCATGCAAAGCTGGCCATCCATTGCATGCCTGGCATTGCGACCATCAACAAGGACTTGAGACGGGCACTGGAAATAGGCGTGGATGTTGTCCGGGTAGCATCCCACTGCACTGAGGCGGACATTACGCGGCGCCACCTCAATTTCGTGCGGGAGAAGGGTAAAGAGGCGTACGGTTGCCTGATGATGACCCATATGGCGCCGACTGGGGCTCTGGTCCAGGAATGCTTGAAGATGGAATCCTACGGGGCCCTGGGTGTAGTGCTGATGGATTCGGCTGGTACGTATCTTCCAGGGGATGTGAGAGAAAAAATAGGCACCCTGGTGCACGCGGTGGGGATCCCCATTGGCTTTCACGCCCACAATAATCTGGGTATGGCCATCGCGAATTCGGTTGCCGCCTTGGAAGCTGGGGCCTCTATTCTGGACGGCACTGCCCGAGGCTTCGGAGCCGGGGCCGGCAATGCGCAATTGGAGGTGCTGGTCGCGGTTCTCGAGAGGATGGGTTATGTAACGGGTATCAATTTTTATAAACTCTTGGATGCCGCGGACCTTGCTGAGCAAGAACTCCTCAGGACAATTCCCAGCATTAAGTCAACCAGCCTGGTGAGCGGGCTATCTGGCGTTTTCTCAGGATTCGCCAAACATGTCGAGCGCATTGCTACGCAATATGGGGTTGATCAAAGAGATATCTTCTTCGAATTGGGACGCAGGCAGGTAGTAGGGGGACAAGAAGACCTGATCATCGAGGTCGCCGTGGGTTTGGTGGACCGGCAAAATAAAGATAAAAGACCCAAAGGCAAAAATGTTTAGAACAAATTTCCTGAAAGAGAAGCTGACCGCAGGCGCGACGGTTATTGGCACCTGGAGTGTCGTTCCTTCAGTAATAGTGGCTGATATCATTTCCAGCAGCGGCCTTGATTTTCTTATCATCGATTTCGAGCATGGGCCGGTCAGCTTTGAAAAAGCGCAGAACATGGTCATAGCCTGCGAATCCCGTGGTGTGTCACCGGTCATCAGGGTGGGGGGGGTTATCGAGCCGGAAGTGTTGCGAGCTTTAGACATTGGGGCTCATTGCTTGCAGGTTCCGAACATTACCAGAAAGGAGGAAATCAAGGCGCTGGTGACTTACGCTAAGTACCCGCCCGTGGGAAACCGGGGATTTTCCCCTTTCACCAGGGCTGGAAACTATTCCCTCGAGCAGGCCATGGAACTCTCCAGCATCGCCAACGCCGGGGTGCTGCTTGCCGTACAGATCGAGGGCCAGGAAGCCATAGCCAATGTTGAAGAAATAGTGAAGATGGAACATGTTGATATCATTTTCGTGGGGCTTTTTGATATTTCTAAATCCATGGGCGTACCAGGAGAAGTCGATCATCCCAAGGTTATCACAACGCTGACCGGGTTGATAAAAAGCATAACTGACGCAGGAAAGTACTCTGGAACCATCGTCACCGACTTGGCTCAGTTGCAACGGTGCGTCGATTTGGGGGTGAAGTACATCACCTATTCCGTGGACTGCGAAGTGTTGGGCAAGGCTTACAAGCACATAGAGAGCGCGTTCCGAGAGTTGGCCGGTAGGCAGGAGAAAAGGGAGTGCTAGATATTGAAAAATTCAGGCATGTGCCTTTCGAAACCCGTGACCGGTGCATGATTTGCGGCGAGGCGGTGGGTGAACCGGTCATCGGATTACCCGAATTTCCCATGACGGAGATTTATACGGCCACAAAGGTTACCGAGAAGGTAGCGTGTGCGGACCAAGAGTTCCACTTTTGTCAGAAGTGCGGTCACGGGCAGATTGTCAATGTTATCGATGTGGGTCTCCAGTATGGGGATGCGATCTCCTACCACTTCCGAACCTCGGAGAGTGCAACCGGCAGCGAGTCTGCCGATTTCTTCGCGCAGTTCGTGCACCGGGTAACCGGGACGCGGCACTTTGCAACCATAGTGGAGCTTGGCTGCAATGACCTCTACCTCCTCAAATCCCTGCGATCAAAAGCTGACAGACTGATCGGCATAGACCCGATTCTGAAGGACAGAGGGCAGGAGCTTGGAGATGACCAGATCGAGGCCATTGGCGACTTTTTCGAGAATGTAGATCTGACCGCCAGGCCTGACTTGGTTATGTGCAAAGACACCCTGGAGCACGTGAGTGATCCGAAGCAGTTTGTTAAGAAGATCCTCGCCAGCACCACTAGGGAGGCCCTCTTTTTCTTTCAGTTCCCAATTCTTGAAACCCTCCTGCTGGGGTGTCGCCTAGACCATATTTTTCATCAGCATCTCAACTACTTTTCCCTCAAGTCGATTATCCATATGCTCGACGAGTTGGGCTGCAGACTCCTAGATTACACGATAAATGTGAACCACTGGGGGTCCATACTGATCGCCTTCCAGAAAGGGGAGGACAATCTAAAATACCGAGATCAGGTCTGGCAGATTACCAACTCCGAGATCCTTGATAGATATAGCCTCTTCAAGAGCAACATGGAGGCTACCACTCGGAGGTTGTCTCTCTTGCAACACGAAAAGATTTACGGTTATGGGGCGGCCCTGATGCTCCCGGTGCTGGCCTATCACTTGGGCTCTGATCTTTCTTGTCTCCAATGTGTGCTGGACGACGACAGGAAAAAGGCTGGTTTGTACTATATCAATTTGCCCGTGACCCTCAGGTTGAGGGAAGAGGTCACCGATATTCACGAATCAATCGTCCTGATCACGGCCATTGCCTCCATGAATAACGTGCGCCGCATATTGACTCGACTCTTCGCGGTTAATCCCAAGCAGATTATTCTGCCTCTAAGCGCCATTTAGCATGGGCCGGATTATGAAACAGAAACGGAGGAGAACATGGAGCTGGGCATAAAAGGCAAGCAGGCCCTCGTGACCGGGGGGGCTACGGGTATAGGAAAGGCCATCGCCCTTGACCTAGCCAAAGAAGGGGTCAAGGTGGCCATAACCTCAAGAAACGAGGGGAGGCTCGAAACTGCCATCCAGGAAATGGGAGGGCGCCAGGCAGGACACCACGGCGTCATAACCGGCTTGACGGAAGAAAGTGGCCCGGCAGCCCTGATAAAGGAGCTTCAGCGTCATTTTGGGACCCCTGAAATCGTTATCAATAATATCGGTGATACCTTGGGCATAACTGACCCTTACTGCCCAATCTCAGATTGGCGAAAGATCTTCAGACTCAACCTGGAGGTGGCCATCGAACTGAATAATCTCACTGTTCCCTCTATGAAGGAGCGGGGCTGGGGGAGAATCGTGAACATCTCGGCGGGCGCCTCTCTGGAGAACTCCGGGCCGGTGCCTTATTGTGCCAGCAAGGCGGCTCTCACCGCCTATACCCGATCGATGGGCCGGATCCTGGCGATCGAGACGGCTAATGTGGTCATGTCGGCAGTCTTGCCGGGGGTCATCTTAACCGAGGAAGGTCACTGGGTCAACGTTCTCAAAGAACGCCCCGAACATGCGGAGCGCTATCTCAAAGAACGCTGTCCCCTCGGGAGATTTGGCCAGGCGTCGGAAATCAGCCCCATGGTTCTCTTCCTTTGCTCGGAGCTGGCGACGTTCTGCCAGGGAAGCATTGTTCTGGTGGACGCCGGTCAAGCCAAACATTATGTGAATATCGCCGGGTTGTGAGGGGGGGATGAAGTTAACCGACTTTGTTGCAGAATTTTTGGCGGATCAGGGGATTACGCACATTTTCGGTTTGACGGGCGGGGCGGTGGTCCACTTCTTTGACTCTGCCGCCCGCAATCCGAGGCTCACCCCTATTTTCCAGCATCATGAACAGGCGGCTGCCTTCGCGGCGGAAGCTTATGCGCGGGTCAGTAATAATCTGGGCGCGGCCTTGGTAACCACGGGTCCCGGCGGAACCAACGCGATCACCGGTACTTGTGCTGCCTGGCTCGATTCAGTTCCTTGTATCTACATTTCCGGCCAGGCAAGGATAGAGCACACTTCCAGAGGCAAGCCGGTCAGGCAAATCGGGGCGCAGGAACTGGATATCGTCTCCCTGGTTTCCCACATCACCAAATATGCGGTAACGGTGGATGACCCCACGAAAATCAAATATTACCTACAAAAGGCGGTCCACATTGCCAGAAGCGGAAGACCCGGGCCAGTCTGGGTAGATATCCCCCTCAATTTTCAATGGGTCAACATTGAGCCCGAGGAACTTCCTGACTTTACCGCCCCGGTGGCAGAATCAGCCAAGGCCGTTCCAGAAAACTCCATCCACCCGTTGGCGAGCAAATGCTGGGAGCTCATGAAAGAAGCACAACGGCCGTTGGTGCTTGCCGGCTATGGCATCAGGTTAGCTCATGCCGCCGAAGAATTTCACCGGTTTGTGGAGGCGCTGCAGGTTCCCTTTGTGACCACTTACAATGCTGCTGACCTTATGCCGACAAATCACCACCTGTACGTCGGACGTCCTGGCATTTCCGGGCAGAGGGGGGCCAACCTGGCGGTCCAAAACTGCGACCTCTTACTGTGCATCGGGTCTCACCTCTGCCTTACCCTGACCGGCACCTTATTTGACGCCTTCGCCAGAGCGGCAAAGATCGTGATGGTGGATGTAGACCCAGTGGAGGTTAAACATCGCACGGTGCGTGTCGATCTCCCCATCTCTGCCGATGCGCGCGAATTCCTGCATGAGATGGCTAACGTGATGCGCGGCCATACTGTTCGTGACATCGTGGCGTGGCGGAAACGGTGTATCGGTTACCAAAAGTACAATCGCATTCCCCGGGAGTGGAAAAAACCCCAATCCGGGGTAAACTCCTACGTCTTTGTCGATACCCTCTCCGACCTGCTGGGAAGCGACGACGTGGTCGTCGTGGATGGAGGGGGCACCGTTTTTTACACCTCTTTCCAGACCCTGCGGATCAAGAAGGGGCAGCGCTTCATCACTTCCAGCGGCCTAGCTGCCATGGGTTCCGGTTTGCCTGAGAGCATCGGCGCCTGTTTTGCCAACGGCAAGAAACGGACGGTATGTCTATGCGGCGATGGCAGCATGCAGCTCAACATCCAGGAACTGCAAACCATTTTCCACCACCATCTCCCGGTGAAGATATTCGTCTTTAACAACGGGGGATATCTGTCAATCCGTCATACCCAGAAGGGCTTTCTGGATGAACGCTACATTGGGTCGCAGCCGGAGGGGGGGATGAGTCTGCCTGATTTCCGGAGAGTGGCGCGGGCATATGGCCTAAAGGCCACGCAGATCAGCAACCATAGAGACCTGAAGCGGAAAATTCGACGGGTCTTGGAGTCGCCGGAACCCTATGTTTGCGAGATCATGATCTCCAGGGAACAGGAGGTAGTCCCTTCCCAAGGCTTCGTTCAGAGGCCCGATGGCACATTTAGGCCCAGACCGCTGGAGGACATGTACCCTTACCTGGATCGGGCTGAATTTGTCAAAAATATGATTGTCGATCCCTGGGATCCTCATGAATCTTGAGGGAACGCGTATGATGGAAGAAATCAACCTGCTTGACCAGTATCCCCGCTCAAAGAGGCCGATTGAGGCTCGCGGAAAACTAAAACTCTCGGGCAAAGGCCGGATCAAAATAAACACCGGCCAGCGGAGCAACCAAGAGATGTACGTCGAGCAACTCCTGCTTGAGAGGGCCCGCCGTTTTGACAAAGAGTACTTCGACGGTGACCGGCTTTATGGGTATGGAGGGTACAATTATCATCCCAGATTTTGGACCAAAACGGTGCAGCGCATCCGCGACCACTACAACCTCCCTGAGAACGCGGCTATCCTTGATGTCGGCTGTGCCAAGGGATTTATGATGTATGACTTTAAAAAATTGATGCCGAACATCACAATCGCAGGCGTTGATATCTCGAAATACGCTTGCGTCAATGCCATGGAAGAGATGAAGCCGTTCATCAAAGTAGCAAATGCCAAAAATCTTCCTTACCCTGACCGCTCCTTTGATTTGGTCATCTCCATAAGTACTATTGACCATCTCCCTTTAGAGGGCTGCAAGCAGGCATTGCAGGAAATCCAGCGGGTGAGTAGAAAACATGCTTTCATTACCGTACATGCATGGCGAACGGAAGCGGAGCTTGAACTCCTACTAAAATGGAATATCACCGCCCTCACGTATATGCATGTGAATGATTGGAAGAAACTGTTTACCGAATTAGGTTACAAAGGGGATTACTTTTGGTTTATTCTCAAAGATAAATAACCTATAACGTAGACGGTTCTTATTTCACACCTAAGACTGATCTTTCCATAAAATTTAACTATTCGTCATAAGGGAGTCTCCATGGCTGAGATAAATCTGCTCTTTACCACCCAAAAAACGGTCCGTGATTACGATAAACGCGCCAGGGAAAAAACCCCGGAGATCATCAGGATAGCCAAGGAATTTGGTAAGGAGTTCTTCGACGGGGATAGGAAATGCGGCTATGGTGGTTACAAGTATGACGGTAGATGGCAGGCTGTCGCCAAAACTATGAAAGATTACTATAAACTGGCCGAAGATGCGGCTATCCTGGATATAGGGTGCGCCAAAGGATTCCTGCTGCATGATTTCAAGGAGCTGATGCCACAATGTACGGTGGCGGGGATCGATGTCAGCGCCTATGCCATAGAGAACGCCATGGAGTCGGTCAAACCTTTTCTCCGGGTCGCCAGTGCGGAACGCTTGCCTTACCCTGACCAAAGCTTCGATCTCGTCATTTCCATCAATTCCATTCATAACCTGCCCCTGGAGCGACTGAAAACCGCGCTGCAAGAAATCACGCGGGTCTCCAGGGGGCACAGCTATATCACCCTCGATGCTTGGCGCAACGAGGCAGAGCGCGAAAATCTGTTCAAGTGGGTGCTCACGGCAGAGACCATGATGCACGTGGATGATTGGCAAAGGCTTTTTGCTGAGGTTGGCCATACTGGAGACTATTGGTGGTTCATAGCCGATTAAACCAGGTTCCAAAGGTTCAATCAGCCCATGCCATCCTTATGGTCTCAGGCGGATACGCCTTGCAACTGCGGGATGATAAGCCCACCATCTCCGCCCCTGGAACCTGGTCCCTTTTCGGTGGGATGAGACGGCAGGGCGAGACACCCATGCAAACCATTCAGCGGGAGATCGCGGAAGAGCTCTGCATCGAGCCTGGAGAGTTTCTGCCCTTTGGTTTCAAAGACTATTATTCGGACTTTGAGAAGGATTTAATTCGCACGTGGTTTTTTGTCGCCGATGTGACCGGCTTATGGCCTGGGCACAAATTGACCGAGGGACAGGGGACCGAGGTGTTTGCCTTTGCGGAGCTGGCGCGCTTAACCATGCCTCCGGTCATGAGACAGATGTTGACGCAATTCCACCGGATAAAGAGTTCCACTCACGCCGGTGAAGGGAAAAATGAATTTCCCGATCAGGTGGCCAAAGTCGGCATAAAACCTGAATGAGTCCATCGTTGAAAACTCGGGCTGCAATTCTCTACGAACTGGGCAAGCCACTCAGGGTTGAGGAACTTACCATACCCCCTCTGATGGCTGGCCAGGTTCTCGTCAAGCTGGCGTATAGCGGCGTTTGCCGAAGCCAGTTGATGGAGGTCAGTGGCAAACGGGGCCTTGACCGCTACCTCCCTCATCTGCTTGGACACGAGGGATCCGGTACCGTGGTTGAGGTGGGCCAAGGAGTTATCAAAGTAAAGCCCGGGGACCAGGTAATCATGGGATGGATCAAAGGTTTTGGCATGGACGTCCCCGGTCCCATATATCAGAAAGACGGTAGAGCCATTAACGCGGGCGCGGTGACCACATTCACCGAATACTCCATCGTTTCCGAGAATCGCTGCGTGCCGCTTCCCCAAGGAATTCCCATGGATTGTGCGGTCTTATTCGGCTGCGCCCTCCCCACCGGATTGGGTATCGTGACCAATCAAGTGAAGCCTGAGAAGGGCTCCAGCGTTGCTCTGTTCGGTCTCGGAGGAATCGGGATTTTCTCTTTGCTTGGTCTACGCCTCTATGGATGCAGCCTTATCATTGCAGTGGACATTAAGGACAGCAAGCTGGAACTTGCCAAAGAATTTGGTGCAACCCACACGATTAATGCAGCAAAGCAGGATCCTTTGCAAGCCATACGCGAGATCACCGATGGCAGGGGAGTCGATTATAGTATCGAAACGGCAGGACTTTCTTCCACCATAGAAATAGCCTTTCAAGCCGTCCGGAAATTTGGGGGCCTCTGTGTTTTTGCCTCCCATCCGCCTTTTGGAGATAAGATTCGCATAGATCCCCACGATTTGATTTCCGGGAAGAAAATCGAAGGAAGTTGGGGGGGATCGTGTGATCCCGAACGGGATACGATCAAATTCGCAAGTTTTTATCGAGAAGGAAAACTCCCCCTTGAGCGCTTCTTATCAAGAAGATACCGGCTCGAAGAAATCAATCAGGCGCTTGATGATTTGGAGAGCGGCGACCTGGTCAGGGGGCTGATTGCCTTGGATCATCATCTGCTCTTAGGG
>JBAVUP010000118.1:0-8555 GCA_049696835.1 Desulfobaccales bacterium | reverse complement strand
CGATCAGCGCGGCAAATTTGCCCCGGTCGTTTACCAGCAATTTAAAGGCAATTTTAAAAATTCCTTTCATGGTTGCCCCCAATGGCGCAAAGGCCTCGTCAGCGCGCTTCGGGTACGTGATTTCAGGAGTAGTTGGTGAAAGGCTCTACCCCACTTTTCTAAAGGGGGTCAGGGGAGATTTTTGAAATCCCCCTAAATCTCCCTTTTCCAAAGGGGACTTAATTTGCCAAGTCAGTGCTCCAGACCTGGTTTTATGTCCGGCTAATCTTCAAACGCTCCACTATATCAATGTAAAAATTTAAGAATAAAATCACGGCAATTCAATCCCTCTCACCCGCGCCAGTTTTTGCATGGCCCCCAAAGAAAACCTCGTGATATGTTCAGCCACGGCCAAAATGTCTTCCGGCCCATACTTCTGAAGAGGAAATAGCCGCTGGATTACCGGCTTGGAGTTGCGATGGTGCAGGCATTGTCCCACGATACTCAGCTGGCAAAGGCGAATCCGTTCCTCAGTCGCCCCATCACCTAGCAGTTCCCGGACTATGGCCCCCAACTGCTGCGACATCGGGCGAATAAATTTTTCCACCAGGGCATCCAGGACGGCGGTGGGTTCAATCATTTCCTGGGCCATCAACTTGCCGAACCAAGCCGGAACTCCTTCATCAAGGAGGCTAAACATAAAAAAATGGATGAAGGCTTGCAGCCTTTCCGCTGCGGGCCTGGCTTCACTCTCGGTGCGGAACAGGGGATATTTCTCCCGGGCACGCGTCTGCGCGTATTCCATGACCGCGGCATACAGACGTTTCTTATCGCCGAAGTGGTAGTTAACGGCCGCGAGGTTGGCTTTGGCGCGCTGGCAGATTGCCCGGATAGTGGTGTTGCGGAAGCCTTGCTCGGCAAAGACTTCGCCCGCGGCTTCCAAAAGGCGCTGACGGGTTTCGGCGCCGCCGGAGATTTTTAAAGGGGTTTTAGGCAACCGGGACTCTCAATTTATACCGCCGTTTTAAATTATCGTATTAAACGGATGTTTTAATATCAATAATTAAATCATCGGGGGTGTATAAGGAGAAGAGCTTTTTCGTTGAAACCGCATACATCTAAGATATACTTAGATTATCTTACTATTAGAAAGGCTAACTATGTTCACCTCGCCGGATGAGTGCGCTCGACAAGTATTGGAAGCCGTTCCCATGGTGATGCGCACCATCCGCACCGAGATGCGCAGCCATCGTGGGTCTGACCTTTCGGTGCCCCAGTTTCGGGTCCTGGTGTACTTGCATCGCCATGAAGGTGCTTCCCTGTCGGATATTGCGGAGCATCTGGGGCTCACCCTGCCCTCGATGTCCAAGATGATAGACGGCCTGGTAGCCCGCCAACTGGTGACCCGGCAAATGGATCCCGGAGACCGCCGTCGGGTGACCTTGGCTGCCACCGCTCTGGGGCGGACCGCGATGCAATCGGCCTATAAGGCCACCGAATCTCGGCTGGCCGAACGCTTGGCGGCGCTGCCGGCATCCGAGCGCCACACCATCTTAAAGGCAATGCAGGTTTTGGAATCTATCTTCGTAACCGGTCGAGAGGCCAAAACTGCAATAGGGAAGTAGCTGTATGGTTATTTTGGAGACCAAAGGACTCACCCGCCGCTTTGACGGCCATACCGCGGTGGACGCCCTGACGATTTCAATAGAGGCCGGGGAGGTGTTCGGTTTGCTGGGTCCCAATGGCGCGGGTAAGACCACCACCATTAAGATGCTCACCACCCTCTTGCCACCGACCTCGGGGACTGCGTCCGTCGCCGGCTTCGACATCGTGCGAGAAGCCCGGGAGGTGCGCCGGGTCATCGGCTACGTGCCTCAGCTGGTTTCGGCCGATGGCAGCCTGACCGGTTATGAGAACCTGTTGATCTTTGCCAAACTCTACGATCTCCCCCGGGCCGAGCGCGAATCACGCATACGCCACGCTCTGGTCCTGATGGGCCTGGCCGAGGCGGCGGACCGCATGGTGCGGGAATATTCCGGTGGGATGATCCGGCGGCTGGAAATCGCCCAGTCCATGTTGCATCGGCCGCGGGTGCTCTTCCTGGACGAACCTACCGTGGGACTCGATCCAGTGGCCCGCCGGGCCGTCTGGGACCATATTGAGCAATTACGCCGCGAATACGGCACCACCATCCTGATGACCACTCACCTCATGGAGGAAGCCGATCATCTCTGCAACCGGGTAGCCATCATGCATCTGGGCCGGGTGGCAGCCATCGGCTCGCCCGCGACCCTCAAAGCGTCGTTGGGCGGCAACGAGACAACATTGGATGATGTCTTCGTCCATTACGCCGGTGACACCCTCGACTCCGGAGGAACTTACCGTGAGACTTCAAGAACCAGGCGGACCGCCCAGCGGCTGGGCTAGGCGGGTCTGGCGACCCATGATATATCCGCTGAAACTTGTCATCGGATTCGTCAATAAGACGCTGGTCATTGCCGAGTTGGAACTGCGGAAAATTCGCCACGACCCCACCGAACTGCTCACCCGCGCCGTACAGCCGGCACTGTGGCTGTTGGTGTTTGGGCAAGTCATGGGTAAGACCCGGGCCATTCCTACCGGCGGCCTGCCTTACCTGGACTTTATGGCTCCCGGCATCCTCGCCCAGAGTGTCCTCTTCATCGCCATCTTCCACGGCATCGCCATCATTTGGGAGCGTGATCTGGGACTCGTCCACAAGCTTCTGGCCAGCCCGGTTCCGCGCCCGGCGCTGGTGCTGGGCAAAGGCATGTCCGCCGGCGCCCGGGCACTGTCGCAGGTGGCCATCGTTTATCTGCTGGCGCTGCTGCTGGGCGTCAAGATCAACTGGCATCCCGTGGCACTGGCAGGGGTAATGAGTATCGCGCTCCTGGGCGCGGCCTGTTTTTCTACCCTCTCCCTGATCATTGCTTGTGTGGTCAAGACCCGGGAACGCTTCATGGGCATCGGCCAGGTCTTGACGATGCCCTTGTTCTTCGCGAGCAACGCGATTTACCCGATCTCCCTCATGCCGGGTTGGCTGAAGGTGATCTCACACCTCAATCCGTTGACGTATGAAGTGGACGCGCTGCGGGCTTTGATGCTGACCGGGGGAGCGAGCGTTATCGGCCTGGGACCGGATTTGGGGGTTCTGCTGATGGTAACGGCGGTCCTGGTCATTATCGGTGGGTGGATGTATCCCAGGATCGCCATCTGAATTGAGCTGGCCACAACCATGGGAAATACGGTCAAAGCCGCCGGAATACCTTGGTTCTTAACCAGCGGAGCCTGAGGTTGGCGCGCTTAGCCGGGTAAGAGGACAATAGAGAAGAACTCCATGAATGAGCCTGAAGTCAGCCTGGAAAGCATCGGCCAGGGAGGGGGAGGCCCTACCCACGGAGAAACCGCGGGGAAGTGGACCGTCCTGCTGATTGTGGATATCGGCATTTTTATGGCGACCCTGGACGCCAGCATTGTAAATATCTCGCTTCCCAAAATCAGCCTCTTTTTCCATGTCCCCTTAAGTGGCATGGTGGAATGGGTCATCATTTCCTACCTTGTCGTGATTGCCAGCCTCCTGCTGATCTTGGGCCGACTGTCGGATATAGTGGGGCAGAAACTCTTGTGGGTGCTGGGACTTAGCATCTTTACCCTCAGCTCCGCCCTCTGCGGGGCCGCCCCCTCCCTTTTCCATCTCGTCATCTTCCGGGCGCTGCAAGGGGTTGGCGGCGCCATGATCATGGCCCTGAGCCCGGCCATGCTTACCCGCGCCTTCCCGTCCACTGAATGGGGGCGGGCCTTGGGTCTTCTTGCTCTGGTAGTGGCCGCCGGTACAAGTGCCGGTCCGGCACTGGGCGGTATCATTACCCAGGCCTTCTCTTGGCGCTGGATCTTTTTCATCAATGTGCCCATCGGCATCATTGGCATTATCGCGACTCTTCGTCTCCTCACGGAGCGGATGCAGGTGCGCCGCGGCCAGCAGCGCTTTGACCCCCTCGGCGCCATCCTGCTCTCGGTCAGCGTCTGCTGTCTGATGCTGGACCTGAGCTTCGGCCAAGAAGCAGGGTGGCGTTCCTTCACCATTGTCGGGCTCTATGTGGCGGCTTTGGTGCTGCTGGCCGGGTTCATTATCCACGAAAAGCACGTAACGCAGCCCATCGTCGATTTTTCCCTCTTTCGCAACCGGCTGTTCACCGCGGCGATTGTCAGCAGCTTTCTCTGCTTCCTGTCGCTGTTTGCCGTGATGTTCCTGATGCCCTTCTACCTGGAGGAGCTGCTGGCGCTGCCGGTCCATCTGGCGGGCGTGCTGATGACCGCGGTGCCGCTCACCATCGCGGTGGTGGCCCCGTTCAGCGGCTGGCTTTCTGACCGTTTCGGATCGCGGCTTCTCAGTTCCGCAGGATTGGCCATGGTCTGTCTGGGACTCTGGTTTCTCAGCCGATTGACGGCACGGGTGTCGCTTTTTGACCTTGTCTGGCCCCTGGTAGTGACCGGCTTCGGGCAGGCGCTCTTCCAACCGCCGAACAATAACGCCATTATGAGTTCAGTGCCACCGCATCGGTTGGGCCTTGCCTCAGGTTTTCTGTCCACAGTCCGGGTGCTGGGCCAATCTTCCAGTGTGGCCCTCACCGGGGCCATTTTTACCTCGCTGGGCGGCGCCCAGGCCGGAGCCATGCTCGTCCAGAAGGGGACTTTGTCGGTTGGCTCTCTGGAAGATACGTTTGTTCACGCTTTTCACTTAGCCCTGCTTACCTGCATGATCATCGCGAGTATCGGGGTGTTCACTTCACTCATGCGCGGCCCCCGGGGGAGCAGCTACCGCTGACCGCGGCTACGCGAGGAAGAAATTTTATGGGAACTGGCAAAAAGATCTTGATTGCCGTGGACGGATCTTCTTACTCACTCCAAGCCATCAAATATGTGGCCACCCGGTGCTCAGGCTCTCCGGTGGAAGTGAGTCTTCTCCATGTTCTACCCATGGCGTCGGAGGAACTGCTCTGGCAGATCAGCCTGGACGAAAACTTCAAGTCGAAGATCAAAGAGCAATACGAGCGATTCAACGACGAGTGCCAGCGTGCCGCTCAGAAGTTCCTGGACGAGGCCAAAGAGATTTTGGTCAACTCCGGCTATGTTCCGGACGTTATCATGACCATGCTGCGGCAGTGGCAATCCGGGATTGCCAGGGATATCATGGCGGAGGCGAAAAAGGGTTATGATGCCGTGGTCATTGGCCGAAGGGGGATAGGGAGGGTCGAAAGCTTGATGCTGGGAAGTGTCTCGGCCCAGGTCGTGCAGGGAGTTGATTGGATACCCGTGTGGGTCATCGGCGGAGAAATCTTTTCCAGCAAAATGTTGCTGGCCGTGGATACTTCGCTCAATTCCCGCCAGGCGGTGATATACGCCGCCCCCTATGCGGCGCAAACCGAGGCGGACGTCACCCTCTTGCACGTGGTGCGCAAATTCTTCCCCGGATGGAGCCCGTATTTGACGTCGGCCGGGGAAGAAATCGAGACGGCGCTCCATGAGACCCTGAAGGCAAGGATTCAGGGAATGTTTGAGGAGTACAAAGGGTGCCTGGAGAACGCGGGCCTGGCGCCTGATAAGATCAGGACTGAATGCAAGTTTGGAAGCTATAGCCGTGCCGCTGAAATCCTCGCAACCGCCAGAGAGGGGAACTACGGCACCGTGATTATGGGCCGCAGGGGAATCTCAGCAGTACGCGAATGCATTATGGGCCGGGTAACCACCAAGGTGCTGAATGCGGCCGAAGGCCTGGCCGTCTGGATTGTCCCCTGAATGCCGTGGAGTGCGCTTGCCCATTGCCGCCCGGGAGATAAGCAATGACTTTTGACCAGAGATTCGAGAAGGTGAAGGAATTGATCATGGCGCTGGGCCAGCGGCGGGATCAGATAATCGCTCAGGCTGCCCTTGATCTGCAGTTTGCCGCCAAAGACACGGCCCATGAGTTGGATCTGACTCTGGAAAGGTTGGAGACGTTTATCCAGGTCCGGGAGTCTTTGGCACCCAGGAGACCTTTGGGGGGGCCGGACTCATGGGTGGCGGTGACGCTGTCTTATAACGGCAGTGCCTGGTTAAACCTGGTCATCACCGCCGCGTATATGGCTGGAAACCAGGTCCTGGTGAAGTTTTCCTCCAAGGGGTCGAGGGTGATGAGCCTGATGGAGGAAATTTACCGGCCCATCTTCGGTAATGACATCAGGTTTTACCGGGCCAGAGGCCAAACCTTTATGGAGGAGGCCCTAAAAAACCCCAAAGTCTCAGCGGTGGTATTTTTCGGGTTTGACGGGCACGTGCTCCCCTACCAGGAAGCCTTTCGCCAAAGTGGTAAGAAGTTGATTTTTGAAGGCCCGGGCGCGGACCCCTTCATCGTTTTCCCTGACGCCGACCTGTCGGTGGCCCAGGCCGACCTGATCGCCGCCAAGTTTGCCTATTCCGGCCAGACCTGCACGGCGCCCAAGAGGATCTTCATCCATAAGGCCATCTACGAGCAATTCCTAAAAATGATAGCGGATAAAGTTAAGGGCCTCTCGGTGGGCGATGCGAGAGATCGAAGCGTGGATGTGACCCCGCTGGCCAGCGACCTGGCCGTGACCCGCATCCAGGCGGCTCTGGCCGAGGCGGTGGCAAAGGGGGCCAAGATCCTGGTGGGAGGGAAAGTCGAGGGGAACCTGGTGTATCCTACGGTGATCAAGGATGCCACTGACGACATGCTGGGGATGAGGGAAGAAGTCTTCGGCCCGGTGCTGTTCACCAGCAGTTTCTCTGAGCGAGAAGTGGTAGTGGCGCGGGCTAAAAATCACCAGTACGGCCTCCGGGCGTCAGTATACGGCGGAGAAGAGGCCGCCCTGACCGCCGCGGCTTTGAAAGGCGAAGATTACTGCCACCCGGTGCCTGATTATACCTTTGGCAAATTCGGCTCGGTTTCCCTCAACGAACCTCGGGCGCAATCCTGGCGCGGCGCCCTGGTGACTAAGGCGGTGGGCGGCTATGGCTATTCCGGCTGGATCTGGGAGACCGTGGACGGACGCTTCCAGATCAAGCAAGGCCCCAAACTTATCCACCTGGAGACGTCCACTCCCGTGTAGCTCCTTGATTAAAGCTGGTCTTTCGAAGCAGATTGAAACCGGGGCCGCTGGTCCCGCTCTCCGAGTAATGCCTGGACCAATGAGGCCTAAAGGGGGGTAAACATGTTGAAATTAACAAAATTTGATGAAACCGACTACATCCGCTACCCCTGTGTGGAAGATCTTTGTGGTGAAATAGTCCCATTATTTGCCCAGGTGAAGATGGGAACGCCAGACTATGAGGGTTTGTATGCAACGTTGGTAGTTGACGGCAACGGCATCCAAGTTATGATTTACAATGAGGACGGTGAACAGAAAATGGTCTTTTGCCGGGAACTTTACCCCTTCCCTTTGGCCGTTTTCGTTGCGGAGCATTTGGAAGAACCACTTGACACAGAAGTCCTAACCAATTTCGGTTTTCAAAGATTTAAGTGAAGGCCGATTAGGGGCCGCCGGTGTTGGCTGCCACTTCCATTTGGTTAGTATGTCAATTTTTTGAAAAATTAGGAGAAAATCCATCACTCTGCAAGGGCATTGCATGACGGAGGATACGAATGAAGATAATTGCCTTAGTGGGAAGTCCTCATCAAGCCAGGGGAAACACCGCAAAGTTGATCCGGATCGTCCTTAAAGGGGCGGAACAGGAAGGAGCGCACCCGGAGACCATCTACCTGCCGGGAAAGACCGTGCTCCCCTGCCTGGGGTGTGATTATTGCCATAAAAAGGGGCGCTGCGCCCAGAAGGATGCCTTTGCAGAGATTCAGCAGAAGGTGCTGGAGGCTGATGGAGTGATTCTGGGGAGTCCCAATTATATCTTCAGCGTCAGCGCTCAGATGAAAGCCTTTATGGATCGTTGCGGTTCTATGGTCCACTGCCTTGGCTTTCACGGAAAATACGGGGCCTCAGTGGTAACCTCCGGCGGGGGCGACGAGGAGCCCATTGCCGATTACCTCAACCATTTCCTGATGCTCACCGGCATTCAATCGGTCGGCTCCGTCTGGGCCACCATGAGTCTGATGGTTGGAGACACTTTCCCGGAGGATATTGCCAGGCGGGCCCTCGGTCTGGGCCAAAGGCTGGTTCAGGCCTGGCGGAACCAAGAGACCTTTCCTGAAATCCAGGGAAAAATGGCCTCTTTCAAAGACCGCATGCGCCAGCTGATGGCATACCGCAAGGAAGAGTGGCCTTATGAATATGAATACTGGCAAAAGAATTGGGGGCTCAAATAATCAGAGGGCGCTTGCTCGCTTCCATTTATAGTTTAAGGGGGCGGGTGCATTTTTCTCCCTTCATTGGAGGAGCCCACCTCGAAAAACCTAAAAAAGATCTCAGATGATGAGTTTTGCTAGCTTGCCAGATTCGGCAATTATCGCTTTAGTGGGGAAAATTCCGGATATGATCTGAATATCAAATCTTGGGTGGGGTGGTCGAGATGAGGTCTGCCGAATTTGTTGCGCATTCACTAAATTACTT
>JBAVUP010000117.1:0-16217 GCA_049696835.1 Desulfobaccales bacterium | reverse complement strand
AGATAGATGCGTCCAGTAATGCACCAATATGATGGCCGACAGGATGAAGCCCAGAGCCGCATTGACCACGACGCCGGCAGTGAAGGCCCAGAAGGGTTTGGAATCCTCCTGAGGGAGGGGGCCGGTCGCGCCGGCCCCCGGGTTAGCCTACTTACCCAATGCCGCCCAGTAGCCGCCAAAGATAAAGACCGACAGGAGAAACCCGAGGACGACGTTGACCGCCACGCCGGTGGTGAAGGCGCCGAAGGGTTTCCAGCCGGCGGCCTTGAGTTCCCGGAAGCGAGTGGTCAGGCCGATGCTCAGGAAGCAGAAGATAAAGGTCCAGGTCCGGATAGAGACCAGCGGCAGAATCAGATTGGGTTTGACCGTGCTGTTGAAAGCCGCGGTGGAGTAACCGGCCGTGACGCTGGTCATCAGGAAGGTGGCCAGGAAAAACCCGAGGACGAATTTGGGGAAGCGCCACCAGATCTCCATGGCGCTGGGCCGGACGCCGCATTCTTCCTTCTCCCATTTCAAGCAGGCGATCATGGCAAAGACGAATGACCAGATACCGATCCACATATCCCGGCCGATGACCTTCATGAGGGTAAAGCCCTGTATGGCGGCGTTTTCATTGCCGGCCATCTTGCCGTAGGCGCTGGCCGCGGCGAAACCGGCGGCATCGGCAAATTCCGAGGTGCCGATCCAGGCCCCGGCGATGCCGGGGGCCAGGCTCAGGAGCTTGGAAATGAACGGTAGGACGATGATCATCACCAGGGCCCAGACCACCACCAGGGTGACCGAGGTGTAAAGGTATTCTTTTTTGGCCTTCACCGAGCTGGCGATGGCCATAGAGGCCGAGACCCCGCAGACCGAGCCGCCCACGCCGATGACCGAAGCCAATCTCTTATCCAGTCCGAAGAACTTGGTGGCGACGAAATAGATGACCAGACAGGTGGTGACGGAGATGATGGTGGCCTGCAACAGGGCGATGGGGCCAGCGGTGACAATCAGCGTGATGGGGAAAGTGGCGCCCAGCAGCACGATGCCGGTTTTGATGAAGTATTCCACCCGGAAGCCGGCGTCCAGCCATTTGGGCAAAGGAACGACGTTCGCCAGGATGAGCCCCAGGATGAGGGCCACCAGGGGGGGTTCGAGATTGAATTTGGCGGCATTGGCCCAGCCGCTGATGGAGAACATGATGACCGACAGGACGTATAAGATTATGAAGCTGGGGAGGAATTGCGCCGGTTTAATCCCCATGATTGCAGTGCTGACCCCGAAGATCACCAGCCAGAACAGCAGCTGGAGTAAATAGAGATGAATGTTCTTGGCGAAATGTCCCAGCAATTGGCCCAATGAGGTCCAATGGACCCCGCCGGGGTTGATGAACAATACCTTGATGGCGTTGCTGCCCAGCGAATAGGCGATCAGGGCGATTAACATGAGACCGATTCCCAGATAAATGGCCCACCAGTCCTCCTTTAAGTATAGCTCCTTCCATCCCATATGGATGGGCGCCGAGGGCATTTCATCAACGCATTCCTTGGTCTCACAATAATCCGTGACGGGTTTTTTGTCCTTGTTCTTCATGTAAAGTCCCTCCTCCATGGTTCGCCAAGTCGGCGGGTGATAACAGGCCCGACCCCTGGTAAGAAATGCTCCTTCCCCAGTATTGATGGGTCTATAGTCTGATAAAGACCGTGTCTATTTATGGCCACGCACCGGCAAGGGTGAGTTCCATAAAAAGTCACATAATCCTAAGACAGTTTGGTTGATTGATCTGCGCGGACGAGAAAAATCGCCAGAGGGGATTGGGCAGGCAGGCCGCCGCACCCCAGCCCCAGCCAACAATATTGCTTTGGCGGCGTTGGGATCAGGCAGATGCGGGGTTGTGAGCTTTTCCAGGAGGGCTCCCGGAATAAGACGAAGTTGTTGGGCGGGGATAATTGCTGTTCATCGACATCGCATTTGCTGGAGGCCTCATCATTAGGAGGATAGACGGTTAATTGGGGACAGGCCTGGGTGCAGGCATGGAGTTGCAGCTTGACAGGCAGACGGTCGACCAGCCCGCCGGAGAGGTCGAGAAAGAAAGCCGTGAGAATCAGAAGCGGAACCAGGCGCTGCATGGCTCACATGCCCCTAGTTGAATATGAATCTCCCCCAATTCGCCATCTATATAGGATAATACCACAAATTCCCTGAAAAAGAAATATTGGCATGCATACCATCGGCCTCTGCCAGGTTTATCCGGCTTGGCAGAGAGCTCACGTAAACCTAACGGATTTCTTGCAAAAATTTGTCCATATATTGAAGAAATTTTGGATATACTCTAGCTATCAGCCCCCTACCCTGGTAGTTTGGTCGTTCCTGGTCTTATTTTGTGGGGCGATAAGGGGTTGGTCATGAATCTCCTCATCATCGGGGCCACCCGCGGGATAGGCCGGCGCCGAGGCAGGAGGGCTCGGGAAAAAAGTCAATGTGAAGATCATGAGGGCCGCCCGGGGGAAAAGGTGGCCACGTCGGGCGATCAGGCCGGTTGAGTCCGGCCCCCCCCCGCCCCTTAAACCTTGCCTTATCCTCGCCGCGTTAGAAAATTATTTAGTTTCAATAATTGAACTAAAATATATCTTCTCATGCCCCTTAGTTTCATTCATTGAACATTAAAGCCTTTCTGCCTGTTTATATTTATTAGAAATATTAGTATGTTAGCAATTTTCCAACTTGGTCTGATTTTTGCTAAATCAGGTACCAACCAGTCAAAGCCATCCCCACATGGGATTGACGACCACGGTTCTTTCGGTTCTGAAAGAGATAGCGGGCCGCCGGGGACGACAAGGAGAGCATCATGGAATCAACGATTTCGGTTTGCCGGAAAGGCGATGATTTATTCTTAACCTTGGAAGGGGATTTTAACGATAATTCCTCCCAGGAGTTGATCGACGCTCTGAAGAAGGTGGTATTGACGTCGCTGAAATGTTCGGCGCCAGACTCCCAGGTAACCTATACCTTTAAAACCCGCGGCAAGGTAGATCTTAAAGAAGCGGCCAAAGCGAAACGAGGGGCCAAAAACTTGGTGGCATGACTTCACCCGGGCCTCCGCCAGCCCAGGGTCCACCGGCTCCTCCTCCCGGAGATCGCCCCAACCTTCCTCCGCCTTAACAGCCTGAGATTGAACCCCTTTCAGCCTTCGGCGCGGCCACAACCGGCCGCGCCCGAAGGCCTTGTACGAGGTGACTGGTCTTACCGCCAACTCACCTCGCTGGCAGCTTGCCCCGTGAGGTAACCCCGGTTTCAGTCTCTTAACCTGAGGATACCCCAGCAGTAGTTAGCCGGCGCTCGTCTCCTTGGGCCGCACGAGTAATGATCTGTTGCCGTGCCTTTTCCGTTCCCCTCGCCCAGCAAGCGGGCGTCAAAATGCCCTCAACGCAAAGTAGTTATCTTGTAAATAAACTAGAAGTGGACACAGGGATCTCTGGGGGCTTCCGGGCCAAATGGATTCCAGAAAGCAGGGTTTTCGAATCCCAAAATCAGTACTTTCACGGATTCAAATTAAAGATATTTTTATTTAATCTCACAAGTGCTGGAAGTACAAGATACCTGTTCGCTCGTTGAGTGCCGGTGAAGTATCTCCATGGAGGAAGGGAATATGCATAAAGACCCAGGACTATCGGTTGGTAACGATGATATGGAGAAAAATAGGCCCAGGTGGGAAATGCCTGATAAGCTGGTATTAAAACTGACTCTGATAACCTTATTTACCTTTAATTTTTTATTTATATTCCAATTGACCGTCCATTATTTATCTCCAAATATTAAAATATCCTATTATGATATTTTTACCAATCTTTACTTATGTCTGGCAGTCAATATAGCCTCTTGCCTCATTCTCTATAGGCATCAGCGCATGGTTAAGCAGGTTGAACAGGAACTGGCTAGGCGGTTGCGCTTTGAACAGGCCCTGCAGGAAGCCACCGGTATGCTGGAGGAGCGGGTAAGGGAACGCACTGCAGATCTGGAGAAGGCCAACCAGGGGTTGCGGCTGGAAATATCGGAACGGGAGCGGGTCGAGAGCGAGTTAAGAACGAGTGAAGCGAATTACCGGTTACTGGTAAGCCAAATGCCGTCGGTGGTGTTCCAGGGGTACGCGGACTGGACCATTGATTTTTTTGATAACAAGGTGGAGGAGCTTACCGGCTACCCGAAAGAGGAATTTGATGCCCGGAAAATCACCTGGTCTGACGTGATCTTGCCCGAGGATGTGGAGAACGCCAAGGCCACCTTCAAGCAGGCTCTCAAGACTCACCAATCGTATGTGCGAGAGTATCGCATCAAAGGGAAATCAGCCAAGGTTCTGTGGATTCGCGAGAGAGCGCAAATCATCTGCGATCCAAACGGCCGGATCGATCATGTCAGCGGGGTTTTTTACGACATTACCGAAAGACATGAGATGGCGTTGGAGCTCAAAAAGAGTGAGGAGAAATACCGACTGGTTTTTGAAAACGCGCCCCTGGGTATTTTGCACTTTGATCAAACGGGCGTCGTGACTGATTGTAATGAGAGGTTTGCGGAAATCATCGGTGCACCGAAGGAGAAGATCATCGGTTTTAACATGCCCCGGCACCTGGCAGATGAAAAATTGCGGGAAGGGGTATTGGCATCCCTGAACGGTCAGTACAGTTCCTATGAAGGTGATTATCTGTCGGTCTTGGGGGGCAAGGTGACCCCGGTGAGGGCTATCTTGCAGGGGATAGTTTCCCGGCATGGCGAGTCCCTGGGTGGGGTGGGCCTGTTCGAGGACATCACCCAACATCGCCAGGCAGAAAATGGCATAAAAAGGTCCCTATCACTTCTCCATGCCACCCTCGAATCCACGGCGGATGGCATTCTGGTGGTCAACAGCGAAGGGAAGATAGTCAGCCATAATCAAAAGTTTTTGGAATTGTGGAACTTACCTGAATCCATCATAGCTACTGGGGAGGCCAACCAAGTTATCTCATTGATATTGGAGTGGTTACGATACCCCGAAGATTTTCTCGCCAAGGTGAAAGACTTGTATGCTCACCCGGAAGCCGAGAGTTATGATGTGCTTGAGTTTCGGGATGGGCGCATTTATGAGCGCTATTCCCAGCCCCAGCGGCTGGGGGGAGAAATTGTCGGGCGGGTCTGGAGTTTTCGGGACATCACCGAACGCCGGCAGGCTGAGGCTGCCCTGGATAAGCTGCGGTCGCAAAATGAGATGATCTTAAACTCTGCCGGCGAGGGTATCTTTGGGTTGGACCTGACGGGGAGGGTCACCTTCAGCAATCCCACGACCTCCATCTTGAGCGGATATGAGGCCCACGAATTATTGGGTCAAAGCTTTCATGAACTCGTCCATTACCGGAAACCGGACGGCACCCCTTACCCTGAAGAGGAATGCCCTATATTTTGCACTCTCCAGGATGGCCAGCGACGTCATATAGCCGATGATGTATTTTGGACGAAGGAAGGCCAGCCGATGCCGGTGGAATATGTGACGACCCCCATTGAAGAGGGCGGCCAGGTAGTGGGCGCGGTGGGGGTTTTCCGGGATATCATGGAACGCAAACGCGCCGAAGAGGAGATTACCAGGGCTTATGAATACTTAGAGAACATCTTCGAAAACTCTGCGGATGGGGTGGGTATCGTTGATAAGGATGGTAATATCACGAAATGGAACAAGGCATCGGAAGATCTCTATGGGTATACTTCTGAAGAACTTCTGGGTAAATCAGCGTTTAATCTTTATCCCGATAAAAATGAACTAAATAGAATGTTAACACAATTGCGCCTGAAAGGATTTGTCAGAAATTACGAAATCACTATGAAGAGAAAGAACGGCAGTATTATTCCATGCAGCCTTTCCATCAGGATGTTACGCGATAATGACAATAAAGTTATCGGCAGCGTTACGGTGGCAAGAGATTTGAGCGAAGTGAAGCAGCACCTGGCGAATTTAAAATTGGTCAACGAGAAACTCCAAGGTTTGGTGACCGAGTCTGATCAGCGCAATCGCCAAATGGCCATGCTCCAACAGATGGGAGAGGTTTTGCAGGCCTGTCAGACCCTGGAGGAAATGCATGATGGCATAACCCACTTTGCGACCAAGTTCTTCCCCGATTTTACCGGCGCATTGTATACGCTCAATAACTCCAAGAACCTCTTTGAGATGGTGGCTGCCTGGGGCGAGACGCCGCCTCCGGAGTTGGTGTTCGGCCACGATGAATGCTGGGCCTTACGCCGGAGTCGCATGAATCTGGTGGATAGTTCCGCCTCGTTATTGCGCTGCCGGCATGTCTCCTCGCCCATATCTTCCGGCTACCTGTGCGTGCCCATGATTGCCCAGGGAGAGGCTTTGGGCATTCTCCATCTGCGCAAAATCTCTCCGGAAGAAGAAGATCGGATGCCGGCTGCCGGTCAGTTAGCCTCGACGGTGGCCGAGGGGATGGCTTTGGCGTTGGCCAATATGAAACTGCGGGAGACCTTGCACGACCAAGCCATTCGGGATCCACTCACCGGGTTGTTCAATCGTCGTTATATGATAGAGACGTTCGAACGCGAGTTAGCCAGGGCTCAGCGTCGCGGTATCCCGTTGACCACCATCATGATAGACCTCGATAAATTCAAGACCTTTAATGATAGTTTTGGCCATGACATGGGGGATAAGCTCCTCACCACCTTTGGCGATTTCATCAGCACCACCATCAGGAAAGAAGACATCGCCTGCCGCTGGGGAGGGGAGGAATTTTTTATAATTTTACCGGGAGCCTCACTGCAAGAAGGACTCGAGAGGACCGAAGAAATAAGATGTAAAGCCAAACAACTACAGGTGCCGCATGGTCAGCCGCACCGGCCGGTGACTCTGTCATTGGGCCTCGCCGTCTATCCGGACCACGGCGCGACTACGGATGGGCTCATTAAAGCCGCGGATAAGGCCATGTACCAGGCAAAAAAAGGTGGCCGGGATCGCGTCATCACGGCCCAGGGGATACAGGGTCATGTGCCGGATTATCCTCATAAAGTAAGTGCAGTACAGTAGGAACTGAGAAATCCCTTGTCCAATATCACCTCATCGCCTAGAGGTTTCCGAGTGCTGAGCACAATCTGGGCTGCAAGCAATGCCGGGGCGTAAGGTTTGAGCCTGAGCTTCGCTGACGTGTAAAGATTGGAAATAATCATCCCATGGCCAACGACACCAAAATGATGATGAATAAGTTCCTGATGGAATATGTTGCGGATAAAACGAGATTTCTCAATGGGCGTCTTATCAGCAATGAAAGTGGGAGGATATCTCCGTCAGAGGGCTTCATTTTCCCCCCACCCCTTCTCTCTCCGGCGCCAATCCGCCGGAGCAAAAAAGAATTTAAAATACTGGTTGATTATCTGCCGGCGGTGGTCTTCAAAGGATATCTGGACGGAACTGTGGATTTTTTTGATGTCAAGGTCGAGGCCATGACCGGCTATTCCAAGAGGAGTTTTGAGTCCCGCCGCCAAAAATGGACCGATCTGATTCTGGAAGCGGACCGCGCCGATGCCAAAAAGGCTTTTATCAAGGCGTTAAAGGCGGACAAATCCTATATCAGGGAATACAGGATAAGGGATAAAAATGGTAACGTTATCTGGCTGCAGGAAAGGAGCACGATAGTCTGCGATACCCATGGCATTGTCCAATATATCATTGGGATGTTGCTTGACATCACGCAACATAAGCAGGCGGAATCGGATATTCAGGGAGGGGAACAATTTCTTTCCAGTATTTATGCCAACATTCAGGACGGCATTACCTTATTAGACTTTGACTTGCGCATAATCCAAGCTAATCCCACTATGGAAAAGTGGCATGCTGATGGCATGCCACTGGTTGGCAAGAAATGCTACCAAGCCTATCAGGGTAATGCCGAGCCTTGCCGTCCCTGTCCGGCACATCGCACGTTAATCACGGGAAAACCCCATTTTGAGACCATGGCTCGCCAGGCAAATGACGGCAAGACGTTAAGATGGATGGATGCTTATTCTTTTCCATGGCGCCGGGCCAGCGACGGCAAGCTCATCGGCGTCGTTATGTATGTGCGGGATATTACGAAACGTTTGGAAGCAGAAGAGGCCTTGGCGGGCAGCCTCAAGAAGTTGCGGAAAACGTTAAATGCCGCGGTCACCGCCCTGGCGACCACCGTTGAAACGAGGGATCCCTATACTTCGGGCCACCAAAGCCGGGTGGCTCGACTGGCCTGCGCCATCGCCCAAGAAATGGGGGTCTCGCAAGATCTGCTGGAAGGACTGCAGGTGATGGGATTTCTCCATGATATCGGTAAGATAGGCGTACCGGTAGAAATTCTCTGCAAACCGAGCGAGCTCACCCAATATGAATACCATATCATCAGATCCCACCCGAAGATCGGTTATGAAATACTCAAGGGGATTGAATTCCCTTGGCAAGTAGCCAACACGGTGCTCCAGCATCACGAGAGATTAAACGGCTCTGGATATCCGGAAGGGCGTTGCAGTGACGATATCATCTTAGAGGCCAAAATTATCGCGGTGGCTGATGTCACGGAGGCCATGGCCTCCCATAGGCCTTATCGGCCGGCAGTAGGTTTGGAAAATGCCCTGAAAGAAATTTCTCTTAACTGTGGTACTCTCTATGATTCGGATGTGGTCAACGCCTGCCTAAGACTTTTTACCGAAAAGGGTTTTCTCCTCTAAGGTTATATCAGCCAGATTTGCTGGGTTCTCGCCTTCTTCCAGAAAAATGCGCGCACCTTCACCAGGTAAAATACGTTGCCGGGATAGAAACAAATCGCTTAAGCGTTCAAAACCTCCAATAAAATCCGCCTAGCCGCTTTTCCCCGTGAGGCCTCCCCACCAGTAAGCCCAAGGTGAGGGAATGAAACTACAGTCCCCCAGTCCCCAGGACAATCTGGAAAAATTCCCTCTCCCCGACCTCTGACCTGCTTTCCTTCGATCCACCACCCTAACTTAACATGTGGATCAGTTTTTGGGGGCAAGGCAATCCAACAGAGGCGATGAGGGGTGAGCTAAGGAGTTAGTCCAGGAGCCAGGGTAAGGTTTCTCCCCAACTTAATTCTTGGCCTAGAAAAGGAAGTCGTGCACACTATGTGCACACCTAATAAAAAGGAGGTTAGCCTCTATTAGCTAACCCCTTGAATTTACTGGCGCGCCCGAGAGGATTTGAACCTCCGACACACGGATTCGTAGTCCGTTGCTCTGTCCAGCTGAGCTACGGGCGCGTGGTTGGTGGCTTCTTGAATATTTTATACCTCTTGGCGGCGCAAAGGTCAACCGCTTATCCGCGGAAATCGGGTGAGCACGGGGTTGAGGCAGTCGGCCCCGGCGCCGGCCTAAAACAGGGTGGACGGGTCGATATCCAGGGAGAGACTCAGGCGGGACCGGGAGGTCGGGGTCCAGATCCGGCGCAGGTGCCGGATGAGCCGCAGCAGGGGAGGGCGGCCACAGCTTTTGATCAGGATCTGCCAGCGGTACCGGCCCTGGAGGCGGGTGAGGCCCGCCGGGGCCGGCCCCAGAATGCGGACCCGGGCCCGCAGCTCCTGATCCCGGGTCCGCAGCGCTTCCAAGGCCGCGGTCAGACGCCGGGCTTCCCGGGCCACGGCGTCCTCCTCGGGGCCGCTCAGGCGCACCAGGGCCAGGCGGGTAAAGGGCGGGTAGCCCAGTTGACGCCGACTCTCCAGCTCCCGCGCCACAAAGCCCCGGTAATCATGGGCTTGCACCGTCTGAAACACATAGTGGTCCGGCTGATAGGTCTGGATGATGACGGTGCCCTTGGCCGCGCCCCGCCCGGCCCGCCCCGCCACCTGGGACAGGAGTTGGAAGGTGCGCTCCCCCGCATGATATTCCGGGAAGAAGAGGCTAAGGTCGGCGGCGATGACCCCGACCAGCGTCACCTGGGGGAAATGGTGGCCCTTGGTAATCATCTGGGTGCCCACCAGGAGGTCCAGCTCTCCCGCGGCAAAGGTGTCTAAAACCTTGAGGGCCCGGCCGCTGTGGGGCGCCGTATCCCGGTCCAGACGGGCCACCCGGGCCTGGGGCAGCAGGCGCTGGAGTTCGGACTCCACTTTTTCCGTGCCCACCCCATAGCGCTTGATGGCGGTGGACTGGCACTGGGGGCAGCTTTCCGGCACCGCCTCGCTATAGCCGCAGTAATGGCAAACCAGGCGATGCTGGGATTGATGGTGGGTCAGGGCCACGCTGCAGTGGCGGCACTGGAACACCTGGCCGCAAAAGAGGCAAAACACCGCCCGGGCATAGCCCCGGCGATTGAGGAAGAGCAGGGCCTGCTCTTTCCGGCGCAATACCTCCTCAAGGGCCGTCAGCAGGGGGCGAGAGATCACTTTGACACTCTTGTCGCCCCGCTGGGTCCGCAAATCCACGAGTTGGATGTCGGGAAGGGACTGGGGTGTGACCCGGTGGGCCAGGTGGAGATACTGGTATTTCCCCTCCCGGGCCTGGTAGTAGGTGGTCACCTGGGGGGTGGCCGAGACCAGGACCACCGCGGCGCCCGCCAGTTTGCCCCGGTAAAGGGCGACGTCCCGGGCCTGGTAGAGCAGGCCGCCTTCCTGCTTATAAGACGGGTCGTGTTCCTCATCCACCACCACCAGCCCCAGGCGGGGCAGGGGGGCAAAGACCGCCGAGCGGGCCCCCACCGCGATATCCGCGTCGCCCAGCATGATGCGGCGCCATTGCTCCGCCCGGCAGGCCTCGGACAGGCCGCTGTGGAGCATGGCCACCCGGGAGCCGAAGCGCCGTTGGAAGGCCTGGCCCACGGGGTGGGTCAGGGCGATTTCCGGTAGCAGGACCAGGACCTGGCGCCCCCGGGCCAGGGCCTGGGCGGCCGCGGCGAGATACACTTCGGTCTTGCCGCTGGCGGTGACGCCGTGCAGGAGAAACGGGGCAAAGGTGCCGCCGTCGATGCCCCGGACCACGGCGGCCAGGGCCTCCTCCTGGTCGGGCACCAGGGTGAGGTGGGGCTCCTCCAGGGTCAAGGGGGCCTCGCCCAGGGGGGTGCGCCGGCGGGTGCGATCCTCCAACGCGATCAAGTTCCGGGCGGCCAGGCGCCGCAGGCTGTCGTGACAGGCGGGGAACCGGCCCTGGAGGTCTTGCACCGCGGTGGCACCCGCCTCCCGGAGGTAAGCCAGGATCGCCCCGGATTTGGGCCCCAGGCGGGATGGAGGGGGAGATTCAGGCTGTTCCAGAGGGCGTGCCCAGATCTCCCGGCGCGGGTGGGCAGCCGGCGGGCCCCCGGGAATGATGAAGCTCAGGGCCTCACCCAGGGGGTATTGGTAGTAATCCGCCACCCATCGGAACAGGGGCACCAGCTCCGGGCCGAACCGGGGTACGGGGTCGAGGACCTCCCGGATGTCACGGAGAGCGCCCGGCGGATGCTCCCGGGTCGGGGCCAGGAGATATCCCGTGACCAGGCGGCGGCCCACCGGCACTCGCACCAGGCTGCCCACCCGGGCCGTCGCCGCCAGGACCGCCGGCAGGCGATAGGTCAGGGTATGGGGCAGGGGCAGGGCCACCGCTACTTCCCACATGATGGATGCCTCGGTTGAGCGTGGAGTCACCGCCATGGACCTTACCTTTAGCGGGTTTTTAACCTGGGAACTTCTGCAGCATAATCCGATTGGAAGCCGAACAGGTCGGCATAAGCGGCAGTCAAGGCACAGAAAGACCAGGGCACCGAAATCAAGAGGCCCAGGCCCAAAAGCAAGGCGCCCGCCAGGTTCATGAGGCACAGGAGCAGCAGGAACGCGAAAAATCCGAACCACAGGGGGTTTAGGGTGTGGCGGCTCAACTCCATGGCGGCCCAGAAATCCAGCCGGCGATCAATCACCAGGGACGAAGCGAACAGGTAGCCCACCGCCAGGTAGATCCCGGGGATAATGAGCAAGATAAAGCCGATGCCGATAAGGGCGGCAGACGACGTAGACAGGAGCAGGAGCGGCCCAAGGAAATAAAACCCCGCGAAAAAGTCGCGGAAGTGCGGAGATTGTCCTTGCAGCAGCTTGGCGCTGACGATAAAGTTGCCCATCATCAACGCCGGGCTGAGGGCAAGCGACGCCAGGGCGCCCAAAAGGGGGATCGGATGCAGGACCAGGTGGATGCCGGCATTCACCAAGGTGAAGCCGACAAACCCGCCGGGATATTGCTTGAATACCTCCCAGCCGGTTTTCAGATAGGCGCCCAGGGGCAATAAGTCCTGGGATCGGAGCGCAGCCGGATCGGTCGCCGGCCCCCCGCCGTAGGTAGCCTGCCGGCACGCCGGACACTGCGCTTCGGACCCCGTCAAGTAATGGCCGCAATGGGGGCATGAAGGCATGATCCTGACTCCTGGCGCGGACGGCTCGTTTATCTGGGGGAAGGGGTTTACCCCTGCCGCTAGGGATGTTATCAATTACTCCATTACTTGGCAAACACTCTCTTCAACCGGCGGAGAGGCCGCCCGAAAGCGAGGGGAATATGGAATTCATCACCATGGCCTTAACGGAGTCCATCGGCACCATTACCTTGAATCATGACCGCAAACGCAATGCCCTGGGCCGGGCCTTGATTAATGAGGTCATCAAGGCCTTGAACGACTTGGTCTATCAAGAGGCCCGGGTGATCGTGCTCCGGGCCAATGCCGGCGCCAAAATCTGGTCTGCGGGCCACGACGTCAATGAGTTCCCCCAGCCCGGGCGGGACCCGTTGACCTACAACGACCCCCTGGAACAGGCTATTCGGGCCATTCAGCGCTGCCCGGCGCCGGTCATCGCCATGATCGAAGGGAGCGTGTGGGGTGGCGCCTGCGAGTTGGCCTTTGTCTGCGATATCCTGATCGGCACCGAGAACACCTCGTTTGCCATCACGCCGGCGCGGCTGGGAGTGCCCTATAATCTCACGGGCACCTTGCACGTCCTCAACATGCTGGGTATGCCGCTGGCCCGGGAGATGTTCTTCACCGCCCAGCCAGTGAAGGGGGAGCGGGCCGCCCGGATCGGCATCCTCAACCACCTGGTGCCGGCCTCCGAGCTGGAAGCGTTCACCTATGCCATGGCCCGGCAGATCGCCCAAAATTCTCCCATCAGCATCTCGGTCATCAAGGAGCAGTTGCAGATTCTGGGGAATGCCCTGCCGCTTTCCCCCGAAGCCTTCGAGCGCATCCAGGCCTTGCGCCGCATTGTGTATAACAGCAAGGATTATCTGGAAGGGCAGCGGGCCTTTTTGGAGAAGCGGCCGCCGGTGTTCAAAGGGGAGTGAGTTCAGAGGCGTGGTGGGGAATCGGGCCTCTCACTTGAAAATTACAATATAAAGATTTAATAATATCTAAGAATATAAAATAGCAAAGGTCCTAATCTTATAAGAGCATAATGCCGATGCACGTCATATTTATTCTCATATTATCTATAGTGCTCCAGTTTACTGCGGCATTTCTGGCCCTGCGACTGGTTTGGATTACCAAGAAATCGCCGGCGTGGGTGCTGATTGCCTTGGCCATGGGCCTGATGGCCTTGCGCCGCTGTCTCACCTTTTACCAGGTGCTCTTTTGGGAGTCGCATACCCACTTGGATCAAACCACTGAACTGGTGGGGCTGGCGGTGTCCATCTGCATGGTAGTGGGCGTGGCGCGCATTGCGCCCCTGTTTTTCTCCATGAAAGAGTCAGAGGAGGCGTTACGCCGCCAAATGATGCAAACCTGTATGGATGGTATTGTGGCCAACGATTTTGAGGGCAATATTTTAATTTTCAACGAGACCGCGGCGCACATCCTGGGCTATAAGCCGGAAGAGGTGGTGGGGAAGCTCAACGTCAGGGACCTCTATCCTCCAGGCGGGGCTCATGAAATCAAAATGAAAATCCAGGACCAGACTTTAGGGGGAGAGGGCATTTTAGAGAATTATGAGACCGTGGCCCGCCATCAAGGCGGCACGCTCATCCCTATCTGGCTGTCGGCGCGTATTATCTATGACGGGGGCCGCGAGGTGGGCGTGGTCGGACACTTTCGCGACCTGCGGGAGCGGAAGCGCCTGGAAGAGGAACTCCTACGCAGTGAACGCTTGTCAGCCCTGGGGAGCATGGCGGCCCATATCAGCCATGAAATCAAGAACCCCCTGATGCTCATCGGCGGTTTTGCCCGCCAGGTGCTTAAAGATCTTTCCCGAGATCCTGAAAAGAATAGGGAAAAGCTCCAGATCATGGTTGACGAGGTGGAGCGTTTGGAGGGGTTTCTGGCGGAAGTGGGCAGCTATGCCAAGATTTCCGAACCCCAGAGGCGCCTGGGAGACCTCAATGCCTTAATCCAGGAGACCTGCCGCCGCTTGGAACCGACTATCCAGGAAAAGGACATAATCTTAAATCTGGAACTGGACCACGATCTCCCCCCGGTCCGGTTCGATCCGGTGCACCTGCGCCAGGTGATCCTGAATATTGCTAAGAATGGCATCGAAGCCATGCCTCAGGGCGGGACCTTGACGGTGGTCAGTGGCCGGGAGGCCGACCGGGTATTCGTGCAAATCTCCGATACCGGTGAAGGTATCCCCTCCGAGGTCCGGGAAAAAATTTTCCAACCATTCTTTTCCACCAAGTCCAAAGGTAGCGGCCTGGGGCTGCCCATATCTCAGAAGATCATGGAGGCGCACCAGGGCAGCATCACTCTGGAGAGCGAACCGCAGCACGGCACCCGGGTAACCTGCTATTTGAAGCCAGGGGACTGATTACCTCAGAAACCGGATCATTCTTATTACATTGCAGAAGATAATGTTGGCGGCAAGTGACCCTGGGCAAGCCCCTGGCATGGCCTCAGGGTCCGGAAAACCGAGCGTGCCCACGTCGTGCTCCAGAAGGCGAGGGGGGAGATCGGTTCAGGCAGGCTGATCCGGCCCCTGGGGGGAGACGATTTCCAGGACCACCTGGAAGGCGCAGACCAACGCCAACAGGCCCATGAGCATTACGGGGCGGAGGTGCCCCACCGCGCCCAGGATGAGTACCACCGCGGCAGTACCGAAGTGGAAGGCCACATGATTTTTTCCGGGCCGGCTCCGGCTGAGGACGGACGTCAGGTGAATGAGGCCCAGGGAGAGCAGCACCAGAGCCACCCCGCCGCAGACGAGCAGGCGCGGCCCCGGCGATAAGACCGCTTCCTGGGGACTGAACACCGCATATTGCACCCCCACGGCGGTGGCGGTCAAGCCCAGAACCAGCGGCAGGTGGGCGTAAAGCCAGGTCTGGTAAAGCCAGATCCGGCCGGCCCGGGCGGCTCGGACGGCGGCGTTGTCAAGGTTATCGAAGTACACCCACCAGAGACTGAAGGCCAGGCTCAGCCCCAGCATCGCCGTCAGGGCGGAAGCCAGGCACCACTCTTGCCGGATCAGGCTGCTGACCACGCCGGTGATGGATTCCCCCAAGACAATGAGCGTGAAGAGGGCGAAACGTTCCGGCAAGTGGGAAGTATGCGGCGCCCATTGGGAATGCATCCTTTTGGCGGAAATCGGGGTGCCGAAATCCACCAGCAGGCCGATGCCCCACAGGATGAAACGGAACGGCGACGGCACGAAGGCCGAAACCAGCCAGAGCGTGGCGGCCAGGCCGAAGCCGATTTCCAGGCGCCGGATAAACGGCCGGGCTGCGGGCACGAACACATCGGCCCCGATGTATTCGCCCACCAGAATAAAGCGCACCGCGGCATACGACAGGGCGAAGCCGGCCGCACCGCGGCTCAGACCTCCGTGGACGTTCACGGCCATGGCCGCCACCGCGAACATCTGGACGATGATAAAGAGCCGGTGCCCCAGGTCGTCGGTATCGAACCGGGTGGCGTAAAACGTCTGCCCGATCCAGGCCCACCAGACGGGGACAAACAGGGCGCCGAAGCTGATCAGGCCCCGGGGCGAGATGTCCTGGCTGAGTTGAAGGGACAGTTGGGCCACCACGGCCGCAAACAGGAGGTCATAAAAGAGTTCCAGCCAGGTGGCGTGACGTTCTTCTTCACTGCCGCTGATTCGCAGCCGTGGAGGGCGCCACATCGATTTTGGCATAAACGGCTCCCGGTCGTGCTTGGGGCAGGACGGTCCGCAGGGCATCACCTTGCCGGGCGCACCAGCCTGATAGCCACAATCTAATAACTATGCATGACAAAGAAAAGGCAGGGCCGTGCTGACCCTGCCCTTTTATTTCTCTTAATGGATTGGGGGAGGGGTTTGGGG
>JBAVUP010000116.1:0-20765 GCA_049696835.1 Desulfobaccales bacterium | reverse complement strand
AGGGTCTGGAGGAAGAGCTGGGCGGCAAGTGGGACTTCGAGCCCGATCCGGAGTTGGCGGCCAAGAAGATGATCGCCCACATCGACAGCAAACGGAAAGCCTTGGGCATCGACAAGGCCCGGGAGCGGGTCCTCTTCGATATGGCCATGCGCCGGGAACTGGAAGCCGCTGCCGGCGAAGAGCATTAAGAGTGTTCTCGGGGGAGGGGGTAAGGGCCCACGGCCCTTACCCATCCCCCGAACCCCCTCCCCAATCCCATATGGAGGGGCGACCCGTTGGGTCGCCCTAAGCCCTCGTTCCCAAGCTCCTGTTCCGAAAAGTCTTTCGTAGGGTGCGTCCAACGCACCATCTACTTTCAGCAACGGCGGGCGAGACGCCCGCCCTACGAACTTTTCATAGTTTCGGACGCTCTCCTCACCGGCTGATTATCCTGGTGGGACGGGCCTCCGCGCCCGCCGCTTTTGCCCTTGGTTTTCCCGGTTGCATTTAGGGCGCGGTCGGAGTAAAAGGGAAGGGGAGATGACGGCAAAGCCTGAAAAGCCCCATTACCACGGGCACCGCCAGCGCCTGCGGCAGCGCTTCCTTACGGGAGGGCCCGGGGCCCTGCAGGATTATGAGCTCCTGGAACTCCTCCTCACCTTCGCCATCCCCTACTCCGACGTCAAGCCCCTGGCCAAGCGCATGATTGCCCACTTCGGCTCCTTCCCCCAGGTCTTCGACGCCACCCCCGAGGCCCTCATGGAAGTCATCGGGGTCAAAGAGTACTGCGCCATCCTCATCCGCCTGGTGAAGGCCTGCGCCGAATACTCCCTCAAGGCCGAGGCCCTCCAGCGCCGGCCGATCACCTCGGTGACCTCCCTGGTGGACTACTGCCGTACCAGTATGGGGGGCCTCCCCGACGAACAGTTCCGGGTCATCTTCCTCAACAGCCAGAACGAAATCATCGCCGAAGAGATCGTCCAGGAAGGCACCGTCAACCAGACCGTGGTCTACCCCCGCAAGGTCCTGGAACTGGCCCTGAAACACAAGGCCACCGGCCTCATCCTGGTGCACAACCACCCCAGCGGCAACCTGACACCCTCCACCGCGGACCAGGAGCTCACCCGGGCCCTGGTCAAGGCCAGCCGAGCTTTAAATATCACGGTCCACGACCACCTGATCATCGGCCGCCACGGCTACTTCAGCCTGGCGGAAAGGGATATGTTGTAGATATTATAAGGATATTACAGTCTTCAAAGAAATATATATTAGCAAGTAAACTATCATTAGCCGAAGAAGGAATGGTCCCTTTGGGAAGCATTGCCCCTATTCGATCAGAAGGTGATTTGGAAGTCGTGTTGCTCCACGAGACACACAGCGTGCTATCCGAGATCATCGGCCACGAACTATATTCCATAGGAGGAACCCCTCCAAACCAGTCCGTATTATTCCATACGAACTCGTCCTTCAATTTGTTTCTTATTCTCTTGGTGGAGTTCTTCGCGGAAGGGCCACAAAGTGCATTCATTGACCAGAAATTTCAGAATTGGTCATTGCTTAGTGGACTCCATTGGTTTTGCGACAATTACCCGGATGAATCTGGGAATACTGGTCTGGATACAGCCGTTTCTAATCTTGAGGGATGGGTGGCGAAGAAAGTGACATTTCGATTTTGGTGTCCTGGTGTAAATACCGAAGTCCAGTTTGTCTTGACAAACGAACAACTGATCTCATTCGGTGCTAATACTACCAAGCACCACTTGATTCGATTGTCAGTGCTTCTTGGGAAGATAGAAATCTTGTGCACCCAGGCAGGGTATAGTTTTTCTCCTCAAGAGATGTGCAGTGTATTAGCTTCAATGATTGAAGAGGTTCGGAGGCGCCTCTTATATCATTCGAGCAACATACTTGAGCTTCTTGGGAATGCATTCTTATCTCTGAATGCGATTATTAAAGCGCGCTTTGCCGCCAATCCGACGAATCATGTCAACGAAATGACCATGCCAAGGGGAATAACTTCGGACGTTTTCAGAGATTTATATGGGTCATTATTAGTCTTTAAGCGCTATGAAGAGTCCAGGATTCGCGATCACACGCCGGTCACAATGAATTGCCTTAAGATGCATTACGAAAAATAGCGTTTTTAACAGGGCGGGGGTGTTGGAGGCCACACTAAATAGAAGGAGAATAATTATGAGAATTCCTGTAGCTCTATTGTTGTTAGCCGTTATAGGTTGTGGTCAGACTCCTCCACCACAGTCACAGAAGCCACAGCCGCTAAGTTTGAGAGAAGCGAAAGAACAGTTGGCATGGGAAAAGAACTTATATAATAAAATGTGGCGAACCCCCACGACTATAGACGGGGTGCAAGTACCTTTTGCTAAGTTAAAAGCAGACCAGGACCGAGAAAGCGCCGTATTCATATTAATGGGTTCGCCAGGTAAGCCACTGTCACCAGGAGAAAAGCTGGTGTTGCAGAAGCGCATTGAGGAGAAGTTGATTGGCCTCAAGATTTACATTGCACAATACGAGTTGGTACTACAATTATCGGAAACACCGGAGCAATTTAAGCAATACCGCCAAGAATGCCAGCAGAGGCTTCAAGAGTGGCACCAGTGGGAAGCTGAACAAACGAATTTAGACATTCAAAAGATGCAGGACACTCCACAGGTGGGCCAGCAATAACAAAGGGACTCATATTAATGATAAGATGATGGTGGGCAGTCCCACCCTGCATTTTTTACTGCTCACTGCTCACTGCTCACTGGCAACTTTTAAAGCACGTAGGGCGGGAAAGCGTAGCGCATCCCGCCTTTAGTTAGCATCATTAGTTTCCCGAGGCTTTCCAGCAGCGTGACCGTGAAAAAGAACGTGCCGATAGGAACAAAGGCGGGAATATATTGCACATAAATCAGGTCTAAACCAATTGCCGAAGGCGGGATGCGTTTCACTTTCCCGCCCTACGGCCGAAAATCCAACAATGCAAAATACGATAATTAAAGAGCTGACCGCCATCGTCGGCCCAGAGCAGCTCCTCACCAGCCCCGAGGAGTGCTGGACCTACGCCTATGACGCCACGGACCGGGCCCACATGCCCGACGCGGTGGTCTTTCCCGGCTCGGCGGAAGAAATTGCCAAGATTGTGCGCCTGGCCAACGAGCACCGCTTCCCCGTGGTGCCCCGGGGCGCGGGCACCGGCCGCAGCGGCGGCTCCGTGCCCATTGAGGGCGGCGTGGTGGTGGTCCTGACCCGGCTGAACCGCATCCTGGAGATCAGCAAGAGTGACCTGGTGGCGGTGGTGGAGCCCGGGGTCATCCTGAGTAAGCTTAAGAGTGCGGTGGAGGCCGAGGGCTTATATTACCCGCCGGACCCGGCCAGCGCCGATTTCTGCACCATCGGCGGCAACGTCGCCGAGTGCTCCGGCGGCGCGGTGGCGGTGCAGTACGGCGTCACCCGGGACTACGTCCTGGGCCTTACGGTGGTCCTGCCCACCGGGGAAACCATCACCGCCGGCACCCGCACCATGAAGGGGGTGGTGGGCTACGACCTCACCCGCCTGTTCCTGGGCTCCGAAGGCACCCTCGGGATCATCACCCGCATCACCCTGCGCCTGGTGTCCAAGCCCCCGGCCCGCCAGACCCTGGCCGCGGGGTTTAAGACGCTGACCGCCGCGGCCGAGGCCGTGAGCCTGATTCTCAGATCGGGCCTGGCCCCCACCGCCCTGGAGTTCATGGATCACGTGACCCTGGCGTGCGTTAAGGAGATGCTGCCCTTTGAGCTGCCTTCGGTAACTGCGGCCCTGCTCCTCATCGCGGTGGACGGCCACCCCCGGGACGTGGAGGACCGGGCCGCCCGCATGGCCCGCTTCTGCCGGGACCAGGGGGCCCGTCCGGTCCTCCGGGCCAGGACCCCGGAGGAGGCGGAGCGCCTCTGGCGGGCCCGGAAGGTGGTGTCCCCGGCGCTGTTGAAGGTGAAGCCCCACAAGGTGAGCGAAGACGTGGTGGTGCCCCTGGGGGCCATCCCTAAGCTGATCGACGCCCTCCAGGACATTGCCCGCCGCCGCGGGCTCATCATTCCCAGCTACGGCCATGCCGGCGACGGCAATATCCACGTCAACCTCCTTTACGACCACCGGGTGGACCGGGAACGGGAGGCGGTGAACCCCGCGGTGGAGGACATCTTTCACGTGGTGCGGGAGCTTGACGGCACCCTGTCCGGCGAGCACGGCGTCGGTCTCACCAAGGCCCCCTATCTGGGGATGGAGTTGTCCCCGGCGGCCATGGCGCTGCAGCGCCGCCTCAAGGCGGCCTTTGATCCCCATAACATCATGAATCCGGGGAAGATTTTCCCCGGGCCGGCCCCTCAGGCCGAAGCCCCTTGACAAGCACGGCTCCATTACAGTATGATTAAATTCCCGTGAAGTTTTAATGCTTGACAAAAATTTCACAATGACATACGTTTGAACATTAAAAACCCATGGCGATCAAAATATCGAAGGAGGATATGTCTGAATGGGCACCGTAGAATACAAAGGCAAAACCTTTACGGTAGATGAAGACGGCTTTCTGGAGAATCTGGATCAGTGGAGTCAGGAGTGGGTGGATTACGTGAAGGACTCCGAGGGCATCAGTGAGCTTACCGACGAGCATTGGAAAGTCATCGGCATGCTCCAGGATTACTACAAGAAGAACGGCATTGCCCCCATGGTCCGGATCCTTTCCAAGGTCACCGGCTATAAGCTGAAACATATTTACGAGCTGTTTCCCTCCGGGCCGGGCAAAGGCGCCTGTAAGATGGCGGGATTGGCGAAACCCACCGGTTGCGTCTAAACCACCTCCCATCCACGGTTTTCGGCGACAGGTGAAGCAGATTCCCTCCCGGGGAGGGAGTCTGCTTCCTCATGATATCCACACGTCGTGGACATAAAGAATTAATTTGACATTCAGGTCGCCGCCCTTTAGATTTCTATAAAATATACTCGGCTATATCGTTCAGAATGCTGGTCTCCTTGGGCATCAAGGAAGGTCGGTGGAGTGATTTGTCTTTTTGAACCCCATCCCAGGGGTCAGGCGCGCAGTTCCTGAAGGAGTACGTCATGACTCGGCCCATTCAGAAGGTGTTATTCATTGAACCCCGGTCTCCCCGGGAGCATATTTTCAGCCGGGTGGCCATTCCCCGGTTAGGTTGCCTGTTGTTGGGCACCATCCTGCAGCATCAGGGGCTGGAAGTCAAAGTGGTGATCGAGGAGATCTCCACCCCCGATTATCGCACCCTGGACTTTGACCCCGATTTGGTCTGCATCTCCAGCATCTCCTCCACCGCCCCCCGGGCTTACGAGCTGGCGGATTCCTATCGCCGGCAGGGTCTGCCGGTGGTCCTGGGCGGCGCCCATCCGAGTTTCCTGCCCCTGGAGGGCCTGGAGCACGCCGACTACGTCATCTGCGGCGAGGGTGAGCAGGCCCTGCCGGAGCTGATCAATATCCTGCAAAACGGCGGGAACCTGGCCGACGTCAACAATCTCTGTTACCGGGACGGGGATACCATCCACCAAAACCCCTGGCGCCCGTTCTTGGGGGACCTGGATTCCCTGCCCATCCCCAATTACGGCCTGATTCACGGCTGGAAGGCCCGAAACAGGAGAGGCGTCGTGTCCATCGCCACCTCCCGGGGCTGCCCCTTCAATTGCAGCTTCTGTTCGGTTATCCTCCTCTTCGGGCGCAAGCACCGCGTCTATTCCATCGACCGGGTGATTGAAGAGATTCGCCAGAACGGCGCCCAGGCCCGCCATATCTTTTTCTGCGACGACAACTTCACCGCCGACCGCAAGCGCACCAAGGAATTGTGCGAGCGCATCATCGCCGAAGGTCTGAAGATCGAATGGAGCGCCCAGGTGCGGGTGGAATCCGCCAAGGACCCGGAACTCCTGAAGCTCATGACCCGGAGCGGCTGCTACATCGTCTTCGTGGGGCTGGAATCCATCAACCCCGCCACCTTGAAGGCCTATAACAAGTCCCAGACCGTGGAAGGCATCAAGGATTGCGTGACCAATTTTCACCAGCACGGCATTAAGGTGCACGGCATGTTCGTCTTCGGCTCCGAAGAGGACCATTACCAGGTGATCCGGGATACCGTGAAGGTTTCCCGCCAGTTGGACCTGGACTCCCTGCAATACCTGATGCTCACCCCGTTACCCGGCACGCCTTTCTACAAGGAGATGGAGGCCCAGAACCGCATCATCTGCCGGGATTGGAGCCAGTACGACGGCCACCACACCGTGTTCCAACCACGCCAGTTCACGCCCTACGAACTGCAGATGGAAACCAACCGGGCCATGAAGAAGTTTTACAGCTGGACCTCGGTGATTCAACGCCTCATCGCCCGGGACCTGTTTTTCGCCAAAATGAAGGCTTACGGCCGCATCCTGTTGTGGCGGGACACCCTGAAAAGGAACAACTACTTCCAGCAGCTCCAGGAGCGTCTCTTCGCCCGGGCCCTGCAGTGGCGCCAGTGGCTGCCGGAGAAAGGCCGCACCCCCCGGGTCGGCATCCCTGGAGACATCTGGAGCCTATGCACCGGGGAGAACGGACCCCGGGAATTTCTCATCAAGTTCCTGGAGCGGTTGGGCGTGGAAGTGGTCCAGGAAACCGGCCAGGATAAAGCGGGGAGCAGCTCCATGCAAGAGATGCAGGCCGAAATTGCCCGTTTGCAGGAGCAGTCGGACCTTGTCCTGGTACCCCTGTGGGAAGGGCTGGGAGAGGCCGCCCAGAAGCTCAAGGACCTCAGCCAGGAGTTCTCCAAGGGGGCCGTAGCCCGGTTGCTCCCCATGGAATTCAGCCGGGAATCCTTCTACAACGCCTGCATGGAGCTGGGCCTGTGCTTCCACAAACGCCTGGGCCGCATCCGCCGCATCTATTTCCAGACGTTGGCCGAAGTGGGCGCCCCCATCTGAACCGGCCCAGTTAAGGGCAGGGGGCCGCCGGTTCCCTGCTCCCCTTCCAGCCGTCCTCCCCTGCCTTTGGGGGAGGACGTTTTTTTTTCGGCTCACCGAGATAACCGGGAGGCGGCGATAAGGGGAATAATTCATAGATATCAGATATTTCTTAACTATTACGAGGGGTTATGCAATAATGGGGGAAAACGAAAAATTATTGAGGGTCTGGACCAGGCAAATTAGGGAATTCACCCATCATTGTTAGGGAAACTATGATTGTTGCCAAGCGACGCCCCATGTTACCTTGCAACATATATTCATTGCGAAAGGGTGTTACCTATGAACTTACGTCTGACCCCCATAACCGTAGCATTGGATTCAGTCACCAGGCGGGCTGACAAGCAAATAAGAAGCTGGTTAAGAGAAATACCCCCGGAGATGCGCAAAGAATTTTGTCTGATTCTCATCGGCCCATGGATTGAAAACAAGCAGCTCTATGTTCAACTTGTTCCCAGATTCGTCAAAGGGGCTAATATACACTGGCCGGAAATATCTTGAAAATTTATGCTCCGGTAAGATACTAAAAATTTCGGCTGCGGGATGAAATGCGCCTGCCTGGCCGATACCCTCCTCTACCTCCGGCGTTAAGCCCGCCTCCGGATCTCCTTCAAATACTACCAGCGACTTCACCCGCACGGTCTCCTGCACAGATCTGGACCCTTCACTCTGCTCCGGGGGACGGGAAAAAGCGGTTTTGACCTGCCGGGAAACCATGCGAGCCTCGGGTGATCTTTTTTTGCAATGAGACTTATGCTATATTTAATCGGGTTGGCAAGGTGCGCGGTGGCTGCCCCCCGGTACCCCAACCGGGCGCCACCCCTTGACCAGATCAGGCCGACCTTGGCCAACGCCATCCGGAAGGCGGAACCGGGCAACCCCGGATCCCCCAAAGGCCGTTCCACGGGGGAAAACCCACTCCCTGACGGCTGCATCGCGTATGGTCGAAACGGAAGTGCGAGGTCCACTGGTGGGGCCCCCGGACTTCAAATCCGGTGTACCTTCTGAATAAGGGGGTAGGTGGGTTCGATTCCCATGCACTTCCGCCAATTTTCCTTTTGAGGCATGCCGCCGCCGCGCCTCGGAGCCCCTCTGGCCACGAACTGTTTGACAAAAGTAATTTATTCTATAAAATTTAACGAGTAGTCAGGCGCTATGCAGGCCTGTAAGCTTTTCCAGCAGGGGAACGCTTTCCGGTCGTTCTCCTGATTTTTTTGGCAATGCTCCTGCCGACCATGGGCAGGAATGTTTGGAGGTTGAGGTTTCATGCGGGTAAAAGGCAAGGTCAAGTGGTTCAGCGATTCCAAGGGCTATGGCTTTATTTCCCAGGACGAGGGGCCCGACGTCTTCGTCCATCACAGCAACATCGAAGGCGAGGGCTTTCGCACCCTGGAGGAAGGCCAGGAAGTCGAATTCGAGGTTGTCGAAGGGAAAAAGGGCCCCCAAGCCCAGAATGTGGTAAAGCTTTAGCCGGGCTGCGCCTGGAGGCAGCCGGGTGACGGATGACCCGTCCCACCCCGAGGTCGGTCTCAGCCCGATCTCATGGGGCAGGGGGCGGGGAAAGCCGCGGCCCAGGTTTTGCCCGCCGGCGGGGACGCCTCCCTGAAGGGTGGCGCCGCCTCGCCTACCATCAAGCACCTGGCGCGGCAGGGGCGAGCACCCCTGTCCCCAGAACCCTGAGGAGAAGTTATGAGCAAAGTTAAGAATGGCGATTTTGTCCAATTGCACTACACCGGCACCCTGGAAGACGGTACGGTATTCGACAGCAGTGAAGGCCGCTCCCCCCTGGAGTTTCAGGTGGGCGGCGGCGGGATCATTCCCGGCTTCAATGATGCGGTCATGGATATGGCCCTCGAGGAAGAAAAGAAAGTGGTGCTCCCACCGGAGCAGGCGTATGGCGAGCCCCGGGAGGATCTGAAGCGGGACTTCCCCGCCTCGATGTTGGAAGGCCACCAGATTGGGGTGGGCCAGCAACTGCGGTTCTCCAGCCCCCATGGCCCCGTGTCCGGCACGGTCTTGGACATCCAGCCGGAAAAATTCGTGGTGGATTTCAACCATCCTCTGGCCGGGCATACTCTGGAGTTCATGATCAAAATCGTGGGTATCAGCGATACTCCCACCCAACCTCAGGAGGGGTGCTCCTGCACTCCTTCCTCCTGCTCCTCCGGCTGCGACTCCTGCGGTTAATCCGGCCGGACCCCAATAAGATAAGGGGATAGCGCCCAGACGGTGGGTGCCATCCCCGGTATCCTTGGTGCCATGGCCTCAGAAAAAAACGCCGCCCCCCGGGAGAAGGAGGGGGAGCGGCGTTTGCCGTTACTATGTCAGGTTGAAGATTATTGGGTTGCCGGCGGAGCAGTGGGCTGGGTGTTGGGCTGATAATTGCGCCCGCCGCCCCTGGGACCCCGGCGCCCCATGTTGGCCTGGGGATTGTTCCCCCAGTTCTGGCTAGTTTGATTCTGGCTTCCTGAGTAATAGGGACAATTGCCGGCCCCCGGTCCCATGCCCTGTCCCTGGCCGCAGCCCCAGCCTTGGTTCCCCTGGCCTGCCTGACCCCCTTGACCTCTGCCGCGCATTTGCGCCAGACTGGGCACCGCCCAGAGCAGAACCAGGGCCAGAACCAGGACTAGACCGATCGTCGACCACTTCGTCTGGTTCATCGTGCTTCTCCTTGGCGTGATGCCTGGATCACGCCGGGTAAGTTATTTCTTGGGATTCTCCATGGGCGGCCCGCCGCCGGGACCCATCCCGGGCCCCGTTCCAGGCCCCATGCCGGGGCCCCGGCCGGGACCGCGGTGGCGCCGGAAGGCAGGTCCCATGGGGGCGCAGCCTGCCGGGCCGCACAGGCGCATCTGTACCTTGTTTAAGAAAGCCGTCTGCTGTTGGGGGTTCAGGTTCTGTTTGACTGCCAACACAAAGCGCAACATCTCTTCTTCCAGGCTGCCCTGGAGGACGCTGATCTCATGGGCCTTAGCCATGATAGCGCTGGGGGTGGCATCACCCTTGATCAGGTCAAACAGCTCCTGGCGCTTTTGGGCCAACTCCTGCCTGATTGCGGCCACCTTCCGGCGGTGCTCCGGGAACAGGCTGCGCACGGCCTGGCGTTGGGCATCATCCAGTTTGAGCTCCAGCCACAAGGCGTGCGGGGGCAGCGGCGGCGGGGCTCCGGGAGGGGCGGCCTTTTCCTGCTGATCCTGGTGGCGCAGGTAGGCGAAGGTGCCGATGGTTCCCAGGTTCAACGCCAGGGAAAAAATCACCAGATAAATCAGCCAATCTCGCTTCAATGGTGAACCCCGTTCCCTTCATCAACCTGATAAGAGGCCAGGACCGTGCCCATGGACCCCTGGGGAAAATCATGGAAGACGTCCAGGCTGGCCGTTTCCGACCCTGAACTATCGGTGGCGGAGGTCGCCGGGATATAAAAACCCTTGACCATGCCGCCGCCCATGGCGATGCCCAGGACCAGGCAGGCGGCCAGGGCCATGTACTGCCACCATTGCCGGCGGCGGGGCGACCGCATCCGGGCCGCCACTTTCCCGGCCAGCCCCTCGGGCACCGGCGCGGTGAGCCGCCCCAGGGCCGCGTCCAACGCCCTCAGGTGCAGCCACTCCCGCCGGCAGACCTCACAGCCCTCCAGATGCGCCGCCAGGGCGGCCTCGACTTCCTCGGCGAGCTCCCGGTCCAGCCAGGCGGACAGGAGCTCTTGTACTTCTTGGCATTTCATGGCAATTCGGGCTCCCCCAAAGATTTGTCCTTACTAAGATAAACACCGGACCGGAAGAAATCCGGCGCGGCTTCCTGAATTTTTTCTGGTAGATCCGGCCCGGCGCCTCAGCCGCTCCGGGCCGTCTTCGCCTGCCTTGACGCGGCCACCTGATATGATTACTTTAACCACCAGACACGCGCGCCCCTAGCCGGGGTCAAGGGAGAGGCTTTATGTTATCACAAATACCGGTGGATTTTAGCAAAGTCGCCAAAAATGATCTTGACAAGGAAATTCTCCGCGCGGCCATCATCGCCGAGCTGGATGCCATCAATCTTTACGATCAGATGGCGGCCCTGGCAACCGACAAGGACATCAAAAAGGTCCTCCTGGATATCGCCCGGGAGGAAAAAACCCACGTGGGCGAATTCCAGACCATGCTGCTGCGCCTCGACGCCGAACAGGTCAAGGAAATGGCCCACGCCAAAGCCGAAATCAAGGAGCTCACGGGCAAATAATCACCTTTACCGGCGAGCCTGCCGGGCAATTGCCCCAAAATCCTGCAGAACCCCGGGGCGGAGTACCTCCGCCCCTTGCCAGCCTTGCCGCCCTCGACATACGAGAGCACCCCTCTGCACCCGGTCCGGTTTGATGGTGCCCCGCGTCATTCCAGGTAATCCTGCAGGGCCTTTTTCAAGAACTGCCGGGCCCGCTTGAGCAAGCCGTCCACCGCCTGGGGGCTGAGGCCCATTTCTTCGCCGATTTCCTGGTAGGAGAGCCCGGCAAAGCGCTTCAGGACCAGGGCCCGGCGCTGGTTCTCCGGCAGGGCGTCCAGCAAGCTCTCCAGCCGGCGGCTGAGGTCCTGCTCCTCCAGGGTCTCAAGGGGCGTGGCCCGGGTGTCGGGCACCGGGGGAAAATCCTCCCGGTCCAGGGAATCCTGGGGATGGCGCTGGCGCAGCAGGTTCAGGCAGTGGTTGGCGGTGATGCGGTGCAGCCAGGCGCTCACCTTCGCCCGGGGCTCAAAACGGTGGGCATGCTCATAGACCTTGAGAAAGACCTCCTGGAGGGCGTCTTCCGCCTCCAGGGGGTCTTTGAGCAGGCGGTAGGCCACCTGGTAGAGACGATGCTGATAGCGGCGGATGAGCTCCGCCAGGGCGGCCTGGTCTCCCCGGGCCACCCGCCGGAGCACCGCATAATCTAGGTCTGTGGTCTCGGAGGTCAAAACAGAGTGAGGAGGATGATATCGTCCTTCTTGCAGGCCCGGAGCATTTCCATGTGGCGCAACGGCGCGAATTCCCGGCGCAGGTCATCTTCATTCAGGCCCAGATGGGTGGCGGCCGCGGCCATGGGGACCTCGCCCCGATCTTTCACCAGGTCGAAAAGCTTTTGTTGTAAGGGGGTGAGGATGTGTCCCCCGGGGAGATCTTTGAGGCTCTTGGCCGTGTGCACCGCCCAGGGGTCGCAAACCACAATGGGGCTTAAGGCGTCCAGGTAACAGTCCTCGCAGAGGTCCTGCCCACGGTATTCCTTAACCTCGTCGGCGTCAACCGCGGCGCCGCATTTAGCGCAATTCTTCTCAGACATTCTGCTTCACCTCCTGACGGTTAGATGGCTGAACCGGTAAGGAGTAAACCAGGCCTCCCGCCCCGCCACCGCGGCGGGGAAGACTTAGGGGCGGTGCCCTCACCGCCCCTATCACCTACCGCCAGCGAACCTGCCGGTGGTCGCAGCAGCAATGCATTTCCTATAATTCGTAAGTCCCTTCCATCTCCAGGACAAATTCCCCGTGCTTCTCCGTGGGCTTCACCACAAAAGTGCCGCCGCCCGTGAGGCTGCTCAACCTGCCGATACCCTTGTACGCCTCCCATTTCCCCTTGGTCGTCGGCCCGACCTTTTCCCCCTGAAACTTGGAGTACACCGCGCCGTTCTGATAGATGGTGGTGGCATAGCCGGTCATGGGGCCATCGCCTTTGATGCGGTCATGAAAGCCGACGCTGCGGCGGGAGACGAATTCTCCGGCTACTCCGGGGGTGTAATTGATGGGCTCACCCTCCATCTCCGTGAGCATCAGGGTGTGGTCCGGGACATCGCCCACCGACAGCATCTCCCGCCGGGTGACATAAATTCTGAAGCTGGCCTTGCGCTGCATGGTATTCCCTCCTATAAGTGAGGTGGTATGGATGCAAGCCGCGGGTCTCGCTCCTTCATACTCAAGATATTAAATATCCAATTCGTTCAATTCAAGCACATTGCTCTGAATAAAATCGCGCCGGGGTTCAACTTTATCGCCCATGAGGACGTTGAATATATAGTCCGCCTCGCCAGCATCGGCTATATTAACTTTTAAAAGAGTCCGGGTCTCGGGGTCCATGGTGGTTTCCCAAAGCTGCTCCGGATTCATCTCTCCCAGGCCTTTGAAGCGTTGGATAGTTATCCCTTTTTGCCCTTCCTCCAGGACGAAGGTTAACATCTGGTCCAAGTCAACAAAATCCCAGGTCTTGTCCTTACTCTCCAGGCGGTGGGGCGGGGCCTTGAAGTCGGCCATGTCCTGCTGGTCCAGGCGCACCAGGGATTGAAAGTCGCTGCCCCCTAAAAGCTCCCAGTCAAGGCGGATTTCCACAGCTTCGCGCCCGTGGGTCGTCACGAGCAGCGCCCAGCAGGTGTGCTCCTCATCGAATTCCAGGCGTGCCGTTAAATTTTTCGTGGCGCCGAGGGCCTGAAGCACTGCTTGCAGCCCTTCTTCCTGGCGTAGGCTCTCTTTGGAGACCACACCATGGTCCAGGAGCAGGCGCACCACTTTTCGGGCCAGACCGCGTTTTTCGAAACGGTTCAAGTATTCCTGAAAGGCAATGACCTTTTCCAAGGCCTCGGACAGGGGGGCGCCTTCCAGGGTGCGCTGGGGGCCCAGGCGCAGGCGCTTCTTTTCGATGCCCCGCTGGAGCAGGTATTTTTTGAACTCGCCGTCATCTTTGAGATAGGTTTTTTCATTGCCCCGGGTCAGGCGGTACAGGGGCGGCTGGGCGATATAGAGGTAGCCACCCTCCACTAAGGGGGCCATCTGCCGGTAGAAAAAGGTCAGGAGGAGCGTGCGGATGTGCGCCCCGTCCACGTCCGCGTCCGTCATGATGATGACCTTATGGTAGCGCAGGTCATCCATGTTGACGACTTCTTGGGAGAGGTCGGAGCCCAACGACGAAATCAGGGTGCGAACCTCCGAGTTCTCCAGCATCCTCTCGAAGCGGGCCTTCTCGACGTTGATGATCTTACCCTTGAGGGGCAGGATGGCCTGGAAGCGCCGGTCCCGGGCCTGTTTGGCGGAGCCGCCGGCGGAGTCGCCCTCCACCAGGTAGAGCTCCCGCCGGGACGGGTCCCGTTCCTGGCAGTCGGCCAGCTTGCCCGGCAGGGTCATGTCTCCCAAAGCGCCTTTCTTGCGCACCAGGTCCCGGGCGCGGCGGGCCGCCTCCCGGGCCCGGGCCGCCTCCAGGAGCTTGGTAAGGATGTGCCTGGCCACCGCGGGATTTTCCCCCATGAACGTCAACAGGTGCTCGTAGAGCAGATTTTCCACCAGGCCTTTGACGTCGCTGTTGCCCAGCTTGGTCTTGGTCTGGCCCTCGAACTGGGGGTGGGGCAGCTTAACGCTGATCACCGCGATGAGGCCTTCCCGGACGTCCTCCCCCTGGAGGTGGCCGTTCTTGAGATTCTTCGGCAGGTCGCTCATGGCCATGTACTGATTGATGGCCCGGGTGAGCCCGGCCTTGAAGCCGCTCAGGTGCGAGCCGCCTTCCCGGGTGTTGATGTTGTTGGCAAAGGAGAAGATCTGCTCGTTGTAAGTGTCGTTGTATTGGCAGGCGATCTCCATCTGGATGCCGCCCTTGGACCCGGATAAATAAATCGGGTCCGGATGGATGGGGGTCTTGTTGCGGTTGAGATACTGGACGAAGGAGACGATGCCGCCTTCGTAGTGAAACTCGTTCTTGCGGCCCGAGAGCTCCTCCAGCAGATTAATGCGCACCCCGCCGTTGAGGAAGGAGAGTTCCCGGAGGCGCTGGGCTAAGATGTCGTAGCTGAAGTTGGTCTCGGTAAAAATTTGGGAATCAGGGAGAAAGGTCACCTTGGTGCCCCGGCGCTTGGTCTTACCGGTGACGGTGAGCGGCGTGGCGGTTTTGCCCCGTTCGTACCGCTGGTGATAAACCTGGCCGTCCCGGCGGATCTCCACTTCCAGGTACTCGGACAGGGCGTTGACCACCGACACCCCCACGCCATGGAGGCCGCCGGAGACCTTATAGGCGCCGGAATCGAATTTACCGCCGGCGTGCAGCCGCGTCATAACCACTTCCACCGCCGGCAAATTCTCGGTGGCGTGCATATCCACGGGAATGCCCCGGCCGTTGTCCTCCACGGTGACGCTGTTGTCCGAATGGACGGTGACCTTGATTTCGTCGCAATAGCCACCCATGGCCTCGTCGACGGAGTTGTCCACCACCTCGTAAACCAGGTGGTGGAGGCCTTCGGGGCCGGTATTGCCGATGTACATGGACGGCCGTTCCCGCACCGGCTCCAGCCCCTTGAGGACCTGGATCTCTGCGGCGCCGTATTCTCCGGTGACGGTCCCCGCGCCACCGTTTTCCCTAACGTCGCCGCCTTCGCTGTCGAATTCAGTCAAAAGCTTACTCCTCCCCACAAAAAAGAGAATTATTCCTGGGGAATTTTAATGGTGCCTCTAATCATGTCCGTCATGGTTTGGGGCGGGGTCAGGGTTTGGCACAGCAGTTCCTTGACCCCCCGGTGGAACCGGTCCCGATCCGCCGGTCGATGGGTGCCCTTCACTATCATTATACCGGGAAATTCCCGTTTTATCAAGTTAATATAAGAATTGACAAAGGGGCATAACGTCACCATGCAAAATGACAGGTGCAGCGCATCTATGTGAAACTCGGCTACCGCCCGCACTCTTTTAAGAATTTTTTCCGGCGCGGCAAGTGTGGGACAACCGGCGCAACCAATGATACCGACTAAATCCAGGGGCTCATCTTGGGGATACTGTGCAAAGAAGCCTTGGCGTTTCCGCATATCCCCTAAGCATACTACGGAAGCGCAGTTCGTTTCCTGGGTGCAATTGGAGCAGGTAAGAATGCCGATGCGGGACATAATTTTCCTACTTATTAGATTCTTCATTATCCATTAAATTTTCCTGCTTTAATTTTCTTTCCGTTATCCTATTAATAACTATATTAAACATATTTTCAAGTTTTACCGGGTCGCTTACTAAGTCGCTTAGCAATTCTTCTAATAACTTCTCTCTAGCTGTATCTGCCAAACTGATATTATCTTTCGAATATTCATCTCTAATTCTCCTAAACCCTTGGAGAACACTACCCCTAAGTATGCCTACGCTGCGGCCTAAGCCTTCATTTAATGCTGAAAAATGCTCACTTTCCCATCTTATGATTCTTGCTGAAAGAGATTCCAGGACAGTTGAGACTTTATCCAAAGATGATTTAATGTCACTCATGCTTGGTTCTTGACTGATAACATTTACAGGGACAGCCTCGCTTTGGACAATTTCAAAGGACAATTTTGGCCACCACATATCGAATGCTTCTTCTAAGTCATTAATTGTCCTGGTTTTATCCCCCGATGCCATGTGAATGGTTTCAATTAACTTCCAAGTATCTTCTTTATTTGCTTTAATTGCTTAAAATTGTTTTAAGGGTTGTTCGAGTTCAACAGGTGTCATTCCAATAAGATATGGAACTACAAAACTTTTTTCGATAGCCTTGGATAACGCTCCAGCTTCAAAACTAATCCATGGTTCTCTTTGATTTTCAGAAGTTAAGCATAATATTCCAAAACTTGTTCCTTCTAAGGCTTCTGCGAGTTCTTTCCCCCAACGAGTTCCAGGATCTATTGCATCTTTAGATACCCAAGGCTCTATAGCTAAAGGGAACTTTTTCAACCATCCAGCCAAATATTCAGCTAATTTTTTACTTCGTTCTCCAGACCAACTAATAAAAATTTTCATTATTATATATATCCTCCTACAAATAAAAATGGTGGGCCGTGCCCACCCTACATTACTGAAGCGCAATTCGTTTCTTGGGTGCAATTGGAGCAGGTAAGAATGCCGATGCGGGCCATAAAAACAGTTTCCAGTTTTCTGTATGAGATTGTGATATTGCGATGTTATTGAAATAACACCCTACTTTTTGACACGCGGCACAACTTTAATCTCCAGCATCACTTCACCATAGCCGCCGCAGCCGACCCCCACGTCCAGGCAGCGGACCTCATGCATGAAATGAAACTGGTTGGGGTCCAGTCCTTCGCTCAAGCGTTCATTGATGAGGGCCACCGGCACCACCAACTGTGACATGAGGTAAACGCACAGTCTGGAAGGACAGAACTTGGTAGTGACATTGCCGTCCACATCCAGAAAAAAGGTATCGCCCGCCTGATATCCGGAGTTGCAGTTCCGGGCCCGCACCACCACGGCGGCGATGGCATAGCGAGCCGCGGCCCGGGCCAGCCGCTCCATCAGTCGCAGCCGGGGGTCTCCCGGCTGAAATTGGTTAATTTCCGCTTCGGTATAACCCACTCGCGCAGCAAAACGCTTTAAGGCTCGGTTATCTTCCACTGGGTCATCCTTGTCGAAAACCAGCCACCCATGGTACGCAGAGCGTACCCTACATGCTTTTACGAAAAACTCAAAACCATCCTTTACAGGCTCATGGGCATGATGATGCTGAAGTAGTGGGGGTCCGTCTGGTCCACCAGCCGGCAGGGCCGGTCTTTTTCGTTGACTTCCAGGATCGCCATGTCGCTCTCCATGGCGTTCAACGGCTCCAGGAAATACCGGGCGTTGAAACCGATCTCCATGGGGAGGCCCGCGGCGTCGCCTTGCTCCATCAACACGCCCACCACTTCCCGGCCTTCCCCCACCTCCGGGTTGGTGAAGGTGACTTCCACATGATCCGCCATGAGCTTCAAGACCACGCCTTTGAAGCGTTCCGTGGATAAGAGCGCAATCCGGCGGATGGTATCGAACAACTGGCGGCGGTTGATGGCGAACCGATAGGCGAAGCTCTCCGGGATGATGCGGCGGTACTCGGGAAATTTCTTGTCCAGCAGCAGCCGGATAAAGAGGTGCTTGTCGTCTGCCTGCAGGGCCAAGCTCTGCTTGCCGAGCCCCAGGGAGACGTGCTCTTCTTCGGCCAGGAAACGGATGACTTCCGCCATGCCTTTCCGGGGAATGAGGATGCCCTTATCGATGGGGAACTGGCCGGACTCCTGCAGGCGGCGCTCGATAAGGGTGAGGCGGTGGCCGTCGGTGGAGATGAGGCGCAGCCAATAGTCCAGCTCAGGCTCCACGCCTTCCTCCAGGGGTTGTTCGGCCTCCGGCCCGCCCCGGGGAAAGCCCACCCGCTCCCAGAAGATGCTGGAGAGATGGTACTGCAGGTCGTCGGCGGAGACCGAAAAGATGGTCTTTTCGATCATTTCCTTGACCATGCGGGACTCCACCTGCACCAGCTCCTGGTCGGTAATCTCCGGCACCGGGGGGAACTGGTCCGCCGGCAGGCCATGCAGTTGGTAGCGGGCGTCGCCCATCTGGATCTTGAGGTTGGAACTCTCCGTACCCGTGAGGTCCAGGGTGTCCCCCGGCAGTTCTTTGATCAGATTATAAAAATAGTGGGCCTGGACGGTAAGGGCCCCGTGCTCTTCCACTTGCGCCGGATAAAAGCCCCGGAAGCTCACTTCCAGGTCCGTGGCGGAAATGAGGACCCGGTTCTCATCGGTTTGCAGGAGAAAATTGGCCAAGATGGGCATGGTGCCCCGGCGGTCCACCACTCCCAGGGTCCGTCCCACTCCCCGCAACAAGGTTTCCCGATCAATCTTCACATGCATATCAATTTTCTCCTAGTTTAAGAAAAATTTAGTCGTGGTAATAAGCCACCGGCGGTTGGTTGATAAATAAGACAAGTATTGAATTTTTAAAACAATCTTATCTACAGAGAATCTTTCCTACCTTGATGCGCTCGCCGGGTTAGGCACAAACGGCTCCGGGTCAGGCCCGAGGTCTTGTCGACAAAATTATATTAAGTTAAATACGCGGCAAGGTCATGTCAATAGGATCTGGTTTTTTGTTTTCCTCCTTCCCAAGTTGAACGTGGGAAGAAGGAAATCATATTATGGGATGGGGGTAATGGCGGGTGCCCTTAGCCCCCTCTCCCAAATCATTCCCCCTATCCTCACTTACACACCGCCCCCTGGCTGCCGGAGCTTACCATGCGGCTGTAGCGGGCGGCATAGCCGTGTTTGATCTTGGGTTCCGGGGGTTGCCAGGCTTGCCGGCGCCGGGCCAGTTCCGCCTCGTCCACCAACAGGGTCAGGGTCTTGGCCGGGATATCGATCCTGATGCGGTCGCCTTCCTGGACCAGGGCAATGGGGCCGCCTTCTGCGGCTTCTGGGGAGATGTGGCCAATGGCCGCGCCGCGGGTGCCGCCGCTGAAGCGGCCGTCGGTCAACAAGGCCACCTCCTTATCCAGGCCCATGCCGGCGATGGCCGAAGTAGGGGTGAGCATCTCCCGCATACCGGGGCCGCCCTTGGGGCCCTCATAGCGGATGACCACGATGTTGCCGGGTTTGATCTGGCCGCCCAAGATGGCGCCGGTGGCCTGCTCTTCCGAATCAAAGACCCGGGCCACCCCCTCGTTCACCAGCATCTGGGGGTCCACTGCCGATTGTTTCACCACCCCGCCGTCCGGGGCTAGGTTGCCCTTGAGGATGGCGATGCCCCCCTGGGCGTGGTAGGGGTTGGATAGGGGACGGATGACGCCCTCGTCCAGGACCTTGACCATGGCCAGGTTGTCCGCCACGTGCAGGCCGGTGGCGGTGAGGGGGGCGCCGTCGAGTAAACCCCCGTCCATGAGGGCCTTCATGACCGCGGGAACCCCGCCGGCCCGGTCCAGGTCCTCCAGGTGGTGGGGGCCGCCGGGGCTCATGGAGCATAGATGCGGGGTGCGGGTGCTGGTCTCATTGAACAGGTCCAGGGACAGGTCGATGTCGGCTTCCCGGGCGATGGCCGGCACGTGCAGCACGGTGTTGGTGGAGCAGCCCAGGGCCATGTCCACTGCGATGGCGTTCTTGAAGGCCGCGAGCGTGGCGATCTGCCGGGGCAGGAGCTGCTTGGCGACCATCTCCATGATCTTGAAGCCGGCTTCTTTGGCCAGTCGGAAGCGGGCCGCGTGCACTGCGGGGATGGTGCCGTTGCCGGGCAGGGCCATCCCCAAGGCCTCGCTCAGGCAGTTCATGGAATTGGCGGTGAACATGCCGGCGCAGGAGCCGCAGCCGGGACAGGCGCACTCGGCCAACTCCTTGAGCTCGTCTTCGCAGATCTTGCCGGCCTTGACCGCGCCCACGCCTTCAAAGACCGTGATCAGGTCCACTTCCTGGCCTTTGAAACGGCCGGCCAGCATGGGCCCGCCGCTGATCAGGATGGCGGGGATGTTGAGGCGCAGGGCCGCCATGAGCATCCCGGGGATGATCTTGTCGCAGTTGGTCACCAGCACGAGGCCGTCCACGGGATGGGCCATGGCCATGATCTCGATGGAATCCGCGATGAGCTCCCGGGACGGCAGGGAATATTTCATGCCCCCGTGGTGCATGGCCAGGCCGTCGCACACGCCGATGACCCCGAACTCCAGGGGGGTACCCCCGGCGAGCCGCACCCCGGCCTTGGCCGCCTGGGTGATCTTGTCAAGGTGGATGTGGCCGGGAATAAACTCGTTAAAGGAATTGGCGATGCCGATAATGGGCTGGTCGATCTCGCGGTCGGTCAACCCCATGGCCTTGAGGAGGGACCGGTGGGGGTATTTTTCCAGGCCCTGTTTCATCAGGTTGCTGCGCATGGAACCGCTCCTTTATGGTGATTCGGACCTACCCGGGTCAGGGTGAGGCTCCGCCGCCGCGGGGGGCGCCGTTGCCTCTCGGGACGCCGGCGTTTCCGGCGGAGGTTGTACCGCCCCCTGAGGTTCAGCCGCGGCCGGTTTGGGTTCGGCCTTGCGGCGGGAGCTGCCTCGCCGTCGGGATGAGGAAGTG
>JBAVUP010000115.1:0-14346 GCA_049696835.1 Desulfobaccales bacterium | reverse complement strand
GGCCCCGGTAGCGGCGCGCCCCACCCCACCGGCGCCGCCGCGCCCGGCGGCCCGTCCCGCCAAGGACGTGGTGGTGGACACCCCCTTGTTTCGGGCGGTATTCACCGAGGCGGGGGGCCGGCTCAAGGCCTTCCGGTTAAAAAAATATAAGGACAAGATGCCCTTTGAACCCCTGTACCATTTTAAGCTGGGGCCCGTGGGTTTCGAACTGGAGCGCTACCTGAACCCGGAAGCGGCGGGGATCAGATCCAAAGACCTGGTCCGGGAGGGCGACGCCAATGAGTTGCCCCTGACCGTGAGTTGGGAGGGGAAGTCCCTTAACGTGGCCGGCCTGGGCCTGTGCGAGGCCTCGACCCCGGGCCTGACCCTTAAGGAGGGCGACAAGGGCACCGTGAAATTCACCTGCGTCAGCCCCGAGGGCTTGACCTTCGTCAAGACGTTCACCTTCAAGGGCGACAGCTACGGCTTCGACCTGGCGGCCCAGGTAACCAACCGGACCGGCCAGCCTCTGGACGGCCAGCTCAATCTGGACCTGAGCGAAAATTTTGCCGGGGAAGAAGCCAGCCGCTTCCATTTCCTGGGGTTCAACGGCTCCGTCAATAACAAATTGTACGACCTCAAGAGCGGCAGCCTTAAGGAAACCAACACCTTTTCCGGCAAGGTGGAGTGGGCCGGCCTGGATGAAGGCTACTTCATCACGGCCATGGTCCCCGAGTCACCGAAGGCCTGGGTCACCCTGAGCGAGCCGCCGAAAGCCCCCATGGTGGCCAGCCTGCGGACGCCCGTGGAAGGCCTGGCGCCGGGACAGGCGGTCCAGTTTTCCTACGTCCTCTATTTCGGTCCCAAAAACCTGGACGATCTCAAGCCCCTGGGGCTGGAACGGGCGGTCAACTTCGGCTGGTTCGATTTCCTGGGGAAACCCCTCCTGTACTTCTTGAATTGGCTGGACCGCTACTCCTTCAACTACGGCTGGGCCATCGTCATCCTGACCATCCTGCTCCGGATCGTCTTCTGGTATCCCAACCATAAGAGCTACAAGTCCATGAAGGACATGCAGAAGCTCCAGCCCAAGGTGGCCAAGATCCGGGAAAAGTATAAAGACGACAAGGAAGCCCAGAACAAGGAGCTCATGGCCCTGTACCGCACCTTCAAGGTCAATCCCATGGCCGGTTGCCTGCCCATGGTGCTGCAATTGCCGGTGTTTATTGCGCTGTACAACGTGCTGGGGTATGCCATCGAACTTCGCCATGCCACCTTTATCCCCACCCTGCCGTTTACCAACATCGTCTGGCTGGCCGACCTGTCCGCCATGGACCCCTTGCTCATTACCCCCCTGGTCATGGGGGCCACCATGTTCCTCCAGCAAAAAATGACTCCCTCCACCGGCGATCCCACCCAGGCCAAGATGATGATGTTTTTGCCCTTGATTTTTACGTTTATGTTTCTCAATTTTGCCTCGGGTCTGGTAGTCTATTGGCTGGTAAACAACATTCTGTCCATCGCCCAGCAGCACTACACCAATAAGTACCTTACGTAGCTCTCAGGGGAGTATTGATGGAGTTTCTGGAGTTTGAAGGGAAAAGCACCGAAGAGGCCATCGAAAGTGCCTGCGCCCATTTTGAGGCGTCTTCCGAGCAGTTGGAGATAGAGATCGTTTCGGTGGGGTCCCCGGGCCTTTTCGGCCTGGGAGGCCGGAAGGCCAAAATTCGCGCCGCCATGCGGGAGGAGCCCGAGGAAGATCTACTGCCCCAGGCCCGGGAAATCCTGGAGCGGCTCCTGGAGCTGATGCAAGAGTCCGCCACGGTAACCGCCACCCAAGAAGAAGACCGGATCGTGCTGTTTATTGCCACCGACGACGCCGGCCTGCTTATCGGCAAGCAAGGGCAGACCCTGGATGCCCTGCAATATCTCGTTACCAAGATGCTGGCGAAACAGACCCGGAGAAGGGTCAGGATCGCCATCGATGTGGAAGCCTATCGGGCCCGCCACAACGAGGCCCTGGCCCTGCTGGCCAAAAAGTACGGCGAGAAGGTCAAACGGAGCGGCAAGCCGTTGACCCTGAACCCCATGAATCCCTATGATCGCCGCATCGTTCACATGGCCCTCCAGGGTGATAAGGATTTGAAGACCATCAGCCGGGGCGAAGGTCTCTATAAGAAGGTGGTCATTTCCCCGGCCAAAAAGAAAGAACCTCAGGAGGATGCCGCCGGCCCGGCATGACCTTCCATGACACGGCCGATACCATTGCGGCTATCTCCACCCCCATCGGCGAGGCGGGGATCGGTATCGTCCGGCTGAGCGGCCCGGCGGCCGAGCCCATTGCCCGCCGTCTCTTCCGCCCCCATCACCCCCGTCCGGCCTGGCAGTCCCACCGGCTCTATCTGGGCCAGATCATCGACCCCGCAGGTGAGATCATTGACGAGGTCTTGGTCAGCGTCATGCGGGCGCCCCACACCTATACCCGGGAAGACGTAGTGGAAATCAACTGTCATTCGGGCTACGGGGTCTTGCGGCGCATTCTGGACTTGGCCCTGGCCGCCGGGGCGCGCCTGGCCCGCCCCGGAGAGTTTACGTTAAGGGCCTTTCTCTCGGGGCGCATCGATTTGACCCAGGCCGAAGCCGTCCTGGAGGTCATCTCCGCCCGGACCGAAACCCACGTGCAGGTGGCCGCCGACCATCTCCGCGGCGGTCTGGGACGGAGGCTGAGCCTCGTGCGCCAAGACCTGCTCGATCTCCTGGCCCGGGTGGAGGCCGCCCTGGATTTTCCCGAGGAAGCCGGGGAGCTGTCCCCGTCCTCCCTCCGGGAGGGTCTGGAGGCCCAGCGGCGGTCTTTGGCGGCCCTGGCCGACACCTATGAAGCCGGGCGGCTGCTGCGGGAGGGGCTCCTGGTGGTGATCGCCGGGCGTCCCAACGTGGGTAAATCCAGCCTGTTGAATCGCCTCCTGGACATGGAACGGGCCATCGTTACCGAGATTCCCGGCACCACCCGGGACCTGGTGGAGGAGTCCATCACCTTGGGGGGCGTGGTGGTCCGTCTCAGCGATACCGCGGGCCTGCGCCCGGCCCGGGACCGGGTGGAGGAGTTGGGCATCGAGCGCACCCGGGAGAGACTGGAGCAGGCGGATCTGGTGTTGTACCTGGTGGAGGCCGGCGCCCCTCCAGCTCCCGACGATGCCGCGGCCCTGGCTGACCTCACGGGACGCCGGGGACTGCTGGTGATCAACAAGATCGACCTGGCCCCCACCCGGTCGGACGAAGGCTTAACTGGATTGACTCCCTGGCCGGCCATCCCCATTTCCGCCCGTACCGGCCAGGGCATCGAGGCTTTGAAAACGGCCATCGTGGCCCACACCCTGGCCGGCGGCCTCAAGGTGCAGGGGCAGATGATTACCCAGGCCCGCCACCACCAGCATCTCCGGCAATGCCTGATCTGCCTCGGCCAGGCAAAGGAGTTGCTGGGCCCTGACGCCCAGGAGCCCCCCTGGGAACTGGTGGCCCTGGAAATGGCCGGGGCCATCCGGGAGCTGGGCGAGATCACTGGGGAGGAAGTGGGAGAGGCCATCCTGGACCGTATCTTCGGCCAGTTCTGTTTGGGGAAGTGATCTTGGGGAAAGGGGCTATGGGCCGAGGGCCCCTACCCCTTCCCCCAAACCCCCTTCCCCCAAACCCCCATCCCCAACCCATTACTGGGGGTTGAAAGAGAAGCGTGAGGCTGAGGGCGAAGGAAATTCCATACAAAAAGCTTTCCCAGCCACTCCCTTCAAAAAACGTTTTCATTCGATGAAAGGATGCATCGTCGTGCCCGACCAGAAAGAGACCGAACCCCTGGCCCTCTTGGCCGAAGGCGCCGCGGTCCTGGGCCTGGAACTGGCCCCCGCCACCCTCGAGCAATTTAAGGTTTATCTGGACGAGCTGCAGCTCTGGAACGCCAAAACTAATTTAACCGGCCTGAAAACGGTGCGGGACATTGTCATCAAGCACTTTCTGGACTCCCTGGCGGTGCTGCCCTTTCTGGACGGGGCCGCCTCATTGATGGACCTGGGCAGCGGCGCCGGCTTTCCCGGCCTGGTGCTGAAGCTGGCCCGGCCCCAGATAACCCTGACCCTGGTGGAGGGGCGGCAGAAAAAAACCGTGTTTCTGGAGTACCTGGTCTCCCGCCTCAAGTTGACCGGGGTGGAGGTGGTCCAGGCCCATCTCACCCCTTCCCAGGCGCAAAAGTGGGAGCCCAAGGTGGACGCCGTGGTCTCCCGGGCCGCCGTCATCTTGCCCCGCTTGCTGGAACTGGCCGCCCCCTTGCTGGCCCCCGGAGGTCGGTTGCTGGCCTTGAAAGGGGTGCATCTGGCGGGCATTGAACTGGAAACGGCCAGGTCCGCCAGTTCACTGCTGGGCCTCGGTCCCCTGGAAGAGCATAAATACGACCTGCCCATCAGCGGCGAGCCCCGCCTCCTGATCCTGGCCCGCAAACCGTGAGGCCAGAACCTTTGGCCAGACGCAAAAATTATCTTGCCTTCCCCGGGTGACTTTATACCCTGGGATTAGGTATAATAGCTCTACCATCAATGACCTGACCGCCATTTTTGGTTAAGCAGGGATGGTAGTGCATTTCGCCAACGAATAGCATTTTTACTCACCATCAAGATCCTGGTATATGGTCAAATGTAAACGCGACCCGGCGCGTCGCCTTTCTAAACAGTCGTTCATGAGCCTTTGGCCCACCCGTAAATTATGAAAATATGCAGGGCGAAATTGCCCGCCCAAGATGGTGTGCGGTGCGCACTCTACTGTAACTTTGAAACTTGAACTTTAAACTTTGAACTTTTCAAGCCATCAACAATAACCATACCGGCACATTATGTCTTTCATTTCGTGGCAGTATTTCATCTTTCTTCCCGTCATCATCATTTTCTACTGGCTCCTGCCGGCAAGGCGCCGGTTACTGTTGTTGTTGGCCGGCAGCTATTTCTTTTATGGCTGCTGGGACGTCAGGTTTCTGGCCCTGGTGCTGGCCACCACGGTCATCGATTACAACTGCGGGCTGGCCATCGCCGGCCGGCCCCAGGGGGCCTGGCGGGTCCTGGGTTCCTCGCTGCTGCCGGCCGCCTGGTTGCTGGGGTGTTCTGTCCTGCTGCCCGCCTCCGGCATCTCCCTGTCCCTCTTCCTGATCAGCGCCGCGGTGGGCCTGGCCTTTTTCGGGGCCCATACGGTTATTCCGCTCCTGGTTAAGAACAACCGCCCCAAGTATTACCTGATTCTCAGCGTGGTCTTCTGTCTGGCCATCCTCGGCTTCTTCAAGTACTGCAATTTTTTTGTCGATTCCTTCAAATCGCTCATGGGGACTGTGGGGTTTAACGCCAATTGGACCCTGCTGCAAATCATCCTGCCCATAGGCATCTCCTTTTATACCTTTCAATCCCTGGGCTACGTCATTGATATCTATCGCGGCCAGAGCCCGCCGTGCGCGGATTTTCTTACCTTTGCCACCTTCGACGCCTTCTTTCCTCAAATGGTGTCGGGGCCCATCGAACGGGGCCGGAATCTCATCCCCCAACTGGAGAAGGGGGCCAGCTTCCAGGCAGCGCATATCCAGGACGGCCTGCGTTTGATGCTGGTGGGATTCTTTAAGAAAATTTTTGTGGCGGATAACTGCGCCCTCCTGGCCAACTATGCCTTTGATCCCAAGACCAGCCTCAACGGCTACTGGGCGGTGATCGGGGTGGTGGCCTTCGGCTTTCAGATTTACAGTGATTTTTCCGGTTATACCGATATCGCCCGGGGCTCGGCCAAGCTGCTGGGTATCGACCTCATGGAGAATTTCCGGTTTCCCTATGGTTCCCGGACGCCCTCGGAATTTTGGGGCCGATGGCATATTTCGCTGTCCACCTGGCTCCGGGATTACCTGTACATCCCCCTGGGAGGCAATCGCGGCACCCGTTGGGAAACCCTGAGGAATCTGGCCATCGTCATGCTGTTGGGCGGCCTGTGGCACGGGGCCAACTGGGTCTTTGTCCTGTGGGGGGCTTATCACGGCGCCCTGCTCATTCTCTACCGGGTCGCGCCCCCCTTTAATCGCATGCAGGCGAAGGCAGGGCCGTGGACCTGGCGCGACCTGACGGCCACGCCCCTGATGCTGGTCTTCATCTTTGTGGGCTGGGCCATTTTCCGGAGTCCCAACGTGGCCCATCTGGCCGCCTGGTTCGGGGCTCTGGGTAACTGGAACCAGGCCACGGGGCTCTCCTGGCACTCCTCCGCCGTCTGGCTGCTGATCCATACCGTCCCCTTGCTGTTGCTGCAAGCCCTGACCCGAAAGTACCGGGACGAAACCTCCCTGACGCACGTTCCCTGGGCGGTGCGGGGGTTGATTTACACCTTGATGATCCTGTTGATCGTCTCCTCCGGCGAGCAGGATAAAGAGTTCATCTATTTTCAATTCTGATGAAACGGCTGATCACTCCCGCCTGTCTTGTGGTTATCTGCCTGTTGGGCCTGGCCGAGGTGGGCGCCCGCCTCTTTTTCGCCCAGGATATCTCGGGGCGCTTCGACTACGGCTATAATCCCCAGGCGGGCTTCGACGAGCACGGGGACGGCACCGTGGAACTCTTCCGGGCGGGGGGCCGCCGGTTTTATCCCCAGAAGTTTAAGCGCCACCGGCCCTCGGGGGTGTTTCGCCTTATGGCAGTGGGCGATTCCGTCCCCCGGGGACCCTCTTTGCATGGCGCCTATCCCTGGTATGTGGGTGAGGAATTGCGCCGGCACGGCATTCAGGCCGAATCCATCAATTTGGCGGTGCCCGGCTATGGGCCCCGCCGCTGCCAGATTGTGCTCCAAAAGGCCCTGGAGTACGAACCCAGCCTCGTGATCCTGCACATCGATGACTACAACAAGTATGAGGACGAACGGGAGTGGCGGCGCAGCCAGGAATTCAAGGGGTGGCACCCCCGGCATTGGTTGATGAAGGTCTTCATATTCCGGCGGCTCTATGAGGCCAAGCTGGAGAAGGTATTCTGGCCCCTGGTCCCCGAGGAGATCCGCCTGAAATACGCGGCGAACGACGCCGACGCCCAGGTGGCTGCGGGGAAAGATCCCCGGGAAGTTGCGGCCCGCATTAAGCTGGCCCACGACACCGCGGTGGAAAACGTCGCCATGGTGCGGCAGCGCCATATTCCCGTCATCCTGGTCACCCAGTGCCGACTGGAGAAAGCCCCCAACCAAGAACTGTATCTTACCGATCATCACCTGGATGCCCTGGGGGAAGCCCTAGTCGGTCCAGGAGTTTACCATATCTCCATGCAGGAAGTGTTGTCCGGCCAGGATATCAAGGGGATCTTTTCGGACTTCAGCGCCCATTTGCATAAGGAAGGGCACCGCCTTCTGGCTCACGCCATCTTCGAGAAAATCGAACAGGAACGGGCCGCCCTGGGACTTACGGGGCTCAATGTGGCGGAGGCCGGCCACTCCCCGGAGGCCCAGAGACTGGTCCCTGACCCCCAGACGGGCCCCGCGTCGCGGTAATCCGGCCGGGACGGGGTGCATGACTTCAGGATAGCCGTCCTGGGTGGAGCGCCTCGAAAAGGCTGACTACCTGGCGAATGTCGCCCGCCACCTGGTGGCAGTAAGACAACAGGGTTGAATCAGGGGGCTTAGGGCGGAGGGGGGTAAACGCCCGAAGAACTCAAGACCTCAACAGGTGCCGGTGCGGCGGGTCATGGTGCCGCGCCTGACCGTCGGGTAGCCGGCCACTCTGAGCCGACCCGGGCGCGGCGGCATCTCCCACAGTTCGGTCGCTTCGAGGCGGGTCGCATCGTTGATAAAGAAGAAAGGCACTTCGGGGCAGACTTCCTGCGCCAGGCCCAGGAAAGTCAGGGCCCTAAACCCGGCACCCCGGGAGGTGACGAGAATAAGATCAGGGGAAGATTCTTCTAGGGCGCGGAGGAACGCCTCCCGTGAACTCATGTGGACCGTGGTGCACGGCAGACTAAGCTTGCTCAGCTCATACAATATCAGATCAACGGTGCTTTCCTGATCTCCGAGCACCAGGATTCTTAAGTCGGCGTGCATAGCAAAACCCCAGTAACCAGCAAAAACGATGTGGTGCATCTGTCCCCAAGATAAGACCTGTGGCCTATCTTTCAATGTCGGCTTGAAGATTTTTGGCGGGTGATTTACTTTTTCTTTACGTAAAGTTAGTTTACTTAATAATAATTAATACTCATAATTATAAAATTTTTGTTCCTGAACAAGGAAGTTGCTGTGAAAATAAGACAGGTTAGTCTGTTATATTTCGTGGTCATTAGTGCCGCAATAAACGCCGGACTCAGTGGGGCCCAGGCTGGCGACGGCTGGCAGGAGGCCCGCCAGGCCATGGTGGCCCGGCAGTTACAGCGCCGGGATATCACCGATCCCCGGGTATTGATCGCCATGGGGAAGGTGCCCCGGCACCGCTTCGTGCCCGAGGCCCTGGCGTCCCAGGCCTACGCCGATCACCCCCTGCCCATCGGGTCCGGGCAGACCATCTCCCAGCCTTATATTGTGGCCTTGATGACCCAGTGGGCGGCGGTCAAGCCGGGTGACAAGGTGCTGGAGGTGGGCACGGGTTCGGGGTATCAGGCCGCAGTCCTGGCGGAACTCACCGACCGGGTTTTTAGTATCGAACTCCTGCCGGAACTGGCCCGCCAGGCCGCCGCCCGCCTTAAGAATCTGGGCTATGGGCAGGTGCGGGTCAGATGCGGGGACGGCTACCTGGGTTGGCCGGAAGCAGCCCCCTTTGACGCCATCCTGGTAACCGCCGCCGCGCCCCGGGTGCCCCCGGCCCTGGAGCAGCAGCTCAAAGAGGGCGGCCGCCTGGTGATCCCCCTGGAGACTCTGTTTGGGGGCCAGAGCCTGATCCGCTGGCGCAAAGTGCAGGGAAAACTGGTGGAGGAAGCCTCCCTGCCGGTGCGATTTGTACCCCTGGTGCAGCCGCCGGTAATTGAACCGGCCAGGTAGAAGAAAGAAGAGTTGGGAAAGGGGGCCAGGGGCAGACGGCCCCTGCCCCCTCTCCCAAACCCTCTCCCCCAACCCCTTTATATTTTAAACCCTGGAAAATCGCTCCCTCAGCCCCGCTTTCGCAGGTATTAACACAAAAGTTCATTAATTCCCAGCAGTTAGACAAGATAATATCCTATGCTAAAATTTAAAGGCAAAAAAGAGGCAATATATAGGTAGAATTTCCTTGACATAATTATTTCATTGCCTAATATATAATTAAATTTGCCTAATTTTTTGTCGAAGGAGAACGCCATGTGTAAAATGGAAAAACTGCCATTCATTAAGGAGAAAATTCTTGGTCAAGTCAAGATGGCAGCGCAGCATGCCGATATCGAGGCAATCGCTAAATGGAGCAGAGCTGCCGAGCAGTGCGAGGTGTTTATCCTATCAAATGTAGAACTTGAAAATCAGGTTATGGATTTCGCTAATTCTCTTTGGCCAGAACAAGGAAATACCTCTACAAACCAAGAAAAAAAATTCGTCAGTTACCAAAGACCGACAACTAAGAGAGAAATCTCTCCAAAAAGAGCGGGTGCAATGGCTAGGGGGAGGTGGGTCGAAGGCCTATCTTCCAGAGGTATAACACTTAATGGGCATGACAAAAGATATTACACCGAAGGTGGTGCATCTGTAAGCATTGCGTTCGCAAATGAACTTGATAAGCCTCAATTGCTAAACAAGTGGTTTCTCGGATTAAAAGACGAACCTACCGATATTGCTGTACTTCTTTGCCAGGATAAAGAGGGAAATATGTATGATTTTATCCTGCCAGTCAATAAAATGCGGTCTGCTTGGGAAGCACTCAGCAGAAGTGGGGGACAGGTAAAGTTTCACATACATCGGAAAAGGGGAGAATTCCTGCTTTCGGTCCCTGGGGCCGGCCCAGCAGTCCTCACTAATTATCTCAGCAATTATCAATTCGTAGGTGAAATTACTGCATAAAAGTCGCGCCTTACTTCTTGAAGACAGGCAAATGCACCATGCGATCACCCCACCTGCCGGGAGGCGGATTTCTCCAGGGCCCGCAGAAGGCGGGTAAGCAGGTCGTTCACCGGCGTGGGCACCCCCACCGCCGCGCCCCGCTGGCACACCTGGGCATTCAAGGCCTCGATCTCCGTGGGCCGCCCCGCCAGGATATCCTGAAGCATGGAAGAGCGGTTGGCGGCAGTGGCCGTGCAGACCTGCTCAAGGCGCGCCGCGGGGTCGCCGGTGAGGTGCAGGCCCGCGGCCCGGGCCACCGCCTGGGCCTCGCGGGCTGCGGCCACCGCCACGTCACAGGCCGGGGGCAGGTCGAGCAACACCCCGTTGGGAACCCGCAGCAGGGCAGTCAGGGGGTTGATGCCCACGTTGGCGACCAGTTTCTCCCACAAGACGGCGTCGATGTCCTCCCGGGGCTGGCATTCCAGGCCGGCGCGCCGGAAGACCTCGGCTACGGCCGTCATCTCCGCCCCGGACACCTGGGAGGCGGCCGGCGTGCCGATGAAAATGGCCCCCCGGCCGGCATAGATGATGCGGCCCTCATCCTGCCGGGTCACGCCCAGGAACCCTACCCCGGCCAGCAGGCGTTCGGGTCCCACGACCCGGGCCATCTCTTCCAGGTTGCCCAAGCCGTTCTGCAGGGTGAGGGCCAATCCCCCGGCGGCCATCAGCCCCGGCAGGTCCCGGGCCGCGGCGGCGGTCTGATAGGCTTTGACCGTGACGATGGTCACGTCGCGGGCCCCCACCTCCGGCGCCAGGCCGATGGGCACCCGCACGACCCGCTGGCCGCCTTCTAAGGCGTGCACCTGAATGCCCTGCTGACGCACCCGGGCCACCCGTTCCGGACGGTAATCCACCAGAGAGACGTCCTCTCCGGCTTCCCATAGGAGGGCGGCCACCAGACAACCCAGGGCCCCGGGTCCCAACACTGCCAGTTTCATGGGCGCTTTCTGCATAAAAATGGAGAAATAACCACCGAATTGCGTGGAGGTTCTTTATCTTTTAGAGGATTTGTAATAAAATTTCTATGAGTAATTGAGGAAAGGGAGCGAGAATGTCCATGTCCGGGGAATTGCCGAGGCATTTCGACCAGGAGCTGGAAAAGCTTAAGCAGGATTTGCTGCGCATGGCGGCGCTGGCCGAGACCGCGGTACATAAGAGCCTGTTATCGGTGATCAACCGGGACTCTGATCTGGCCCGGGATGTGATTACTGAGGATATCACCCTCAACCGCATGGAACTGGCGATTGAAGAACAGGCTTTCAAATTGCTGGCCCTGTGGCAACCCGTAGCCACCGACCTGCGTCTCACCGTGGCGGGGATGCGCATCGCCACGGAATTGGAGCGCATCGGCGATCAGGCGGTCAACATCTCGGAGCGCGCCCTGGAACTGAACAGCCGCCCGACTCTGGAACTGCCCATCGATATCAAGGTCATGGCGGATTTGGCCCTGGGGATGGTCCGCACCAGCATTGACGCCTTTGTCAACCAGGACCCCAAACTGGCCATCCAGGTCTGTCAGCGGGACGTGGAAGTGGATATTTTAGATGATGAATATATCCAAAAGATTCTCGACTGCATGATCAATGAATCCCGCTGGGTGACCCGCCTCCATCACTTTATTATCATTGTCCGGAATTTGGAACGGATCGCCGATCTGGCCACCAACATCGCGGAAGACATCGTCTTTATCATCGAGGGCCGGGTAATCAAGCATCGGTGCGAAGAGTGGATGTTGGCCTCGCCCCCGGCCTGACCTTGGCCTGAGCCATCTTTTCTTCCAACAGTTGTAATTCCTGGTCCACCCGGGGCTGCACCTGGCGGTCCCGTTCCAGGGTCTGCAGGGCATGCACCACGGAGGCATGGGACCGCTGGAACAGGCGCCCCAACTCCACCATGGTTTTTTCGGTGTAAATGCGGCAGAAATAGAGCGCCATCTGCCGGGCCCGCACCAGGCGCTTTTGCCGGGATCGGCCCAGCAACTCCGGCAGGGTCACCCCGTAATAATCACCTACGATCTTTTGAATAGCCGGGGTACTCAAGCGGGTGTCCACGGCTTTCAGGTCCTGCAGCACCTCCTGGGCCAGGCGCAGATTGACAGGTTTGTTGAGCAAGGTTCCCCTCGCCACCAGGCAATCCAGGGCACTTTCCAACCGGCGCACGTCATCGACCACGTATTCGGCCAAATATTCCAGAATCTTGACGGAGACCTGTACGCCCCGGTTCCTGGCTTTGTTCTCCAGGATATTGACCCGGGTGGGGAAGTCCGGGGGGCCGATGGGAGTAATGAGGCCACCGGTGAGCCGGGACTGCAGTTCCTGGGAAAGATGGCTGATCTCCCCCGGTAGATAACAGCTGGTGAAGACCAACCGCTTATTAGCGCCCATGAGCGTATCCAGGGTATAGCAGACTTCGGCCTGGATCTTCTCTTTGCCGCTTAAGAACTGGACCTCCTCCAACAGCAGGACGTCGCAGTCCCGCCGAAACCGCTCTTTGAAGGAGGACATGTTCCCGCTCTTGAGGGCTCTGACCATCTCGTTGGCGAAATTTTCCGCCGTGGTATACAGCACCTCCCCGCCCACCGCCGACGTGGCGATGAAGTTGCCCACCGCCTGGGACAGGTGACTTTTCCCGAGACCGGGTCCGGAGGTGAGAAACAGGATGCGGTTATAAAAGGTATCATTGCGGGCCAGGGCCTGGGAAGCCTGATACGCCAGCCGGTTGGAAGACCCGACCACGAACTGGTCAAAGGTAAAGGCCCGGTTAAATCCAGGACGCCGGTTTTTTTCCGAGACCAGGGGCAGCGAGGGCTGACGCATGGAGACCGGGGCTGCGGCACGCATCGGGGCGGCGAGCAGCTTGAGATTCACCGGCAGGCTGCGGTTAACAGCGGTTTCCAAGACCTGGCGGATAAGCTTGAGATAATTGGCCTGGACCCACCTGAGCGCAAAAGCATTGGGACAGGACAGCACCAGCTCCCCCCCGGGCCCTGGCTCAGCCTGCAAAGGCTCAATCCAGAGATCGAAGGTGGGTCGAGATAGCTGGCTCTTGAGAATTTCCTTACCGGTTTGCCAAATGACTTCCATATTCCCCCTAGAGTAGGTGCCACATGTGAGGGGGATATTAACCGTAACCGACCACCGGGTCAAAGGGACTAGACCGAAATCAACCTTAGGCTCCTTTGTTTAGGAGGTGTTAGGAAAGTGTTACAAAACGCAATGGCGGCGCGGCTGTGGCTCATCCAAAATAAAGATTAATGAATCAAATAAGTTAGGAAGCAAGAAAGGCCTAGCTGAGCGACCGGTTTGCCCCGGGGCCGACCCCCGGCATTTTTCAACATCTCTCGCATGCTGGGTTTTTCATCGTTTTTCATAGGGAGGGAAAATTATCTCCGGCGAAAATCGCTAACTAGTGAATCTTTTAAAAAAAGCGGTTAAAAAGCCAGCTTGACCCATCAGGTCCGGAGTGCGGCCGGCTGCCCCGAGAGGCCTGGAAGCGGCACGCCGGGCTCATGAGCCGCAGTCTAGCCACGATCCTGCCCCGGGGCCTAAGGCCAGCCCGGGCCGGAGGGGCACAATTTACCCGGCGCCATTTTCGGCCCGTGCAACCGTTGCCTTGACAAATCCTCCGGAGGGGATATCATTGGCTTAATGTTTTTCCGGTAAAACCTTTTCGAGGTCCGCAATGATCAACTACGTCGCGTATCGCAAGTTCGTTACCCTGAAGAACGGCAAACGGGTGATGTTCCGGTTCCTCAACGAACAGGACCGGGAGACCCTGATCCAGTTGTTCCAGGAGGCCCCGGAGGAGGATACCCGGTTCCTGAAACAAGACGTCAAGGACCTGAAGCTGGTCAACTATTGGTTTGACCATCTCAATTACCGGAAGGTATTGCCTCTGGTGGCGGTGGACCTGGAAAACAATCGGATCACGGGGGACGCCACCCTCCACCGGGGCAAGCATGCCGCCAAACATATCGGCGAAATTCGCATCTTCGTATCCCGTTCCTCCCGGAATCTGGGTTTGGGGTCGTTGATGCTGGAAGAGCTGCTCAGCCTGGCCCTGCAAGAAAATCTTATGTGGGTGAAAGCGGAGATCCTGGCGGAGCACAAAAAGGTGATCAAAGCCTTTAGAGCCAGGGGTTTCGAGCAGAAGTGCAGCCTGGACGATTATTTTCTCCGTAAGGACGGGGTGACCCACGATGTGGTCTTGATGATGCGCCCCGTGGTAAAAAGAGACGACGCGGAATTTTAGATTCAGGCCGAAATGAGATCATGTTATGGTAGGGGCGGGTTTTAAACCCGCCCCTCCGTTTTCATGGGCCGCGGTCATCGTAATTTTTTT
>JBAVUP010000114.1:0-59030 GCA_049696835.1 Desulfobaccales bacterium | reverse complement strand
GGGGTAGGGGCCACTTACGAAAAAGCCCCTAGCCCCTTCCCCCAATAACTCACCCCACCTTCCGCAACGCCTCGGCGATGCTTACCCGGGCGGCCCGCCAGGAAGGCAGCAGGGCGGCCAGCAGGCCCACTCCCAGGGCCACGGCCAGTCCCAGGATAAGGGTGGCCCGGGTAAGGGGGAAGACCCGGAAATACTGGCCCAGGGCGGATTTGAACACGTGCACCGCCGGGAACGTCAGGGCCAATCCCACCAGGCCTCCGGCCAGGGCCAGGATGAGGGATTCTCCGAAGATGAGGCCGGCCAGGTGGCGGGCCTTAAAGCCCATGGTCTTGAGCACGGCGTACTCCCCCAGGCGTTCCCGGGCGCTCATGGCCATGGTGTTGGCCAGGACCACCAGGATCACCCCGATGACCACCCAGGAGACTACCTGGATGGCCAGGAGAATGGTTTCGGTCATGGACACAAAGCCCAGGTAGAAGGCCTGTTCCGTTTCCGTCAAGGTCTCGGCCAGGCTGTTTTTGAACAGGGCATCCACCTGGGCCACCACGACGGGGGCCAGGTCCGGCCGGGCCACCTTGATGATGTACCAGCCCACGGTATCGACCCGGCTGGAGCCGGTCTTTTTCAAGGTTTCGTTCAGGTAGTCCCAGTGGAAGAACAAACGGTTCTCATCCGTTTGGGGTTCAGCCCCGCGATAGATGGCCCGGATGATGAACGGCCACTCCCCCGGGTAGATGGTGCCCTTGAGGACGACGGGGTCCCCCACCTTCCAGCCGTATCGGGCTGCGACGGCCCGGCCCACCGCGGCTCCCCGGCGATCCTGCCAGAACGACAATTTCTGGGCTTCGGGGATGACGTACTCGGGATACATGGGGAAGTAGCGGCGCACATCCACGGCGAACTGGGGGAAGAAGTGGCGCTCGTCGATGTAGATGCCGCCGAACCAGTTGCCGTAGGCGACGTTCGTGATGCCGGGCACGGACTGAATCTTGGGCAGATAGGCGATGGGCAAGGGATAGACCAGGGAGATGGCGTTCCGGGTTATCAGGCGGGCCGGGGAGGCGGCGCTTACCCCGGAATACCAGGCCGCCACCACCGTGCGCAGCAGGGCAAAGGCCAGCACCGCCACCGCCATCCCCAGGATGGTGAGGCAGGCCCGGAGTGGGTGCCGGATGGTATTACGCCAGGTGAGCTTCAGCATGGTTTTCTGTTTTCTGTTTTCTGTTTTCTGTGGGTCTGCGGCCATCTCCCAGGGGCTAACCCTCGCGCTGATCCCTTTCCACCAATATCTCCAGGGCTAGCAGTCCCACCTCGATGAGGCGGCGCTCCGCCCGGCTCCTCGCCCGAGCGGAGGTCAGGCCCTGGCCGGTGATCCGGTTATTCACCGCCACGCACGCGCCTCCGGCCCTGATGGGATAGGTGGAGACCGCGGCCAGGGTCAGGTAGGTGGACATCTCCATCTCCAGGTTCAGGACCCCGGCCCGGCTGAGGCGGGCCACCTTCCGGGGGTCCAGGGTGGGAAACCCCGGCGCCGCCCGCCCCTGGCCGGCGTAAAAATCCGCGGTGGTGCAGGTGAGGCCCACGTGGCAGGGCGCCTTGAGGTTCTCAGCCGCCCGGCGCAGGGCCGCGACAATCTCGGGGGCTGCCCGGGGGACGATCTCCGCCGGGGCATAATAATGGGTGGTCTGTTCATCCCGCCGGGCTGACTCAGTGATCACCAGGTCCCCCGGGGCGATGTTGGCTTGCAGGGCGCCGCAGGTGCCCAGGCGGATGAAGGTCACGGGGGAGACGCAATTGGCCGCTTCCACGATGGCGATGGCGCTGGCCGGGGGGCCGATGCCGGTGGCCATGACCGAGACCGGGATCTGCTTATAGGAGCCGGTAAAGGTGAGAAACTCCCGGTTCCGCCGGCGCAGATCCACCCGGGTCAGCCGGCGGGCGATCCTTCGGGCCCGATCCGGATCGCCGCAGGTCAGGATATAAGGCGCGAGATCGCCCGGGCCGCAGTCCAGATGATAGAAGCGCCCTTGAGCATTCTTGGGAATGGGACTGCTGATGTCCATGTCACCGGCCTGTCAATCTCGATTGCCTGCGCCCGTTATGCCGCTACTTGAGGGGAGAACCGTTCCGCAGGGGCGGTGCCCTCACCGCCCCTCTATTCCTTCCACCTCCCATAAGGGGTTGGGGAGGAGGTTCAGGGGGAGGAGGCAGGGGGTTCCCACAGGCGGGGACGCCTGTGCCACCGGCCCCTGGCCCCCTCCCCCAATCTCCAATTAATCCGCCTTCAACTCGTGGGTGTTCAGCAATTGTCCCTTGATAAGGCGGCGGATGCGGCCGGCGTGGCTGGCGGCCTCCGGATCGTGGGTGACGATAATGATGGTCTTTTGAAAGTCGCGGTTCAGTTGGGTCAACAGGTCCAAGATCTCCCCGGCGGATTTCTTGTCCAGATCGCCGGTGGGTTCATCCGCGGCGATCAGCGCCGGGTCGGTGATCAAGGCCCGGGCGATTGCCACCCGCTGCTGTTGGCCGCCGGAAAGCTGGCCCGGGTAATGGCTCTGGCGGTCGCTTAAGCCCACCAGTTCCAGGACCAGGTCCACGTGCTCTTTACGTTCCCGGCGGTGCAGCCGGGTCAGGAGCAGGGGCAGTTCTATGTTCTCAAAGGCCGTGAGCACGGGAATAAGCTGATAAAACTGGAACACAAAACCCACGTTGGCGGCCCGCCAATCCGCCAGTTGCGCCTCGGTGAGGCTGGGCAGGTCAATGCCGTGCACCGTGAGTTTGCCGGCGTCCGGGCGATCCAGCCCGGCAATCAGGTTGAGCAGGGTGGTTTTGCCGGAGCCGGAGGGGCCCATGAGGGCCAGAAATTCCCCGGCCCGGACGGTGAGGCTGATGTCCTGGAGAACCGGCAGCACCTGGCCACCCCGGCGAAAGGATTTATAGAGGTGTTCGATTTCCACCACCGGGGCCGGGGTTACCGCCGGGTCCGCCTTCATGACTCTTTGACTTTCACCCGGGAGCCGTTCTGCAAAGAGGCGGGCGGGGTCAAGACCACCCGATCCCCTTCCTTGAGGCCGCCGGCGATCTCCACCAGGTCGTTCAGGGTGGCGCTGACGGTGACGGGGACCAGTCGCACCCGGTTGCCGGTCACGACAAAGCTAAAGGTGCGGCCATCCCGGGTAACCAGGGCGTTTTGGGGAATCATCAGGCGAGGCCGGCGTGCCGCGGCATCGAGGGGCTTGGACAGAAACGCCACTTTGGCGCTCATCTCCGGCAGGATGCGGTCATCTTTCTCCAGGAATTTCACCTTGGTGAGCACCGTGGCCTTGGTCCGGTCAGCGGTGGGAACGATCATGTGCACTTCTCCGGCGAAGCGCCGGTCGGGAATGGCGTCCAGGGAAATTTCGCCGGGCTGTCCCAGGGATATCTTGTCCAGGTTGGACTCCGCCACATCCACTTCCACCATCAGGGAGTCGAGATCCGCCATGGTGACCACCGCGGCCCGGGCGTTGGCCGCGGCGCCGAAGGGGGCCACCACTTCCCCGACGTCGGCGTACTTGGTGGTCACCACCCCGTCGAAGGGGCTGCGGATATAGGTGTATTCCAGGGACGCCTGGGTATTGGCCAGGCCCGCCTGGGCCACCTTGATGCGGGCCCGGGCCGCGGCCACCCCGGCCTTGGCTTTGTCAAAGCGGGCCACCGCGGTATCGAAGTCCTGCCGGGGCACCAGGTCCTGCTCCACCAAAGTTTTGTAGCGGTGGTATTGGAGCCCGGCGTCCACCCGCTCCGCCTGGGCGGTGCCCAGGTCGGCCTCGGCCTGCTTCACCTGGGCGACGGCCTGGTTCCGGGCGGCCACCAGGTCCTCATTCTCCAGGGACGCGAGAACCTCCCCTTTCTTGACCCGGCTGCCTTCCTCCACTCCCAGGAAGGCCAGACGGCCCGTGCTCTTGGAGGAAACCGCGGCCTTGCGCTGGGCCACCACGTAGCCACTGGCGTTTAAGACCGTATAGGCCTGGGCCGGGTAGAGACGGGAGACCACCGTGGTGGTGACCTCGGTGGCGGGCTGCAGGGGGCCCCACAGGTAGAGCCCGACGAGGACCAACAGGACCGCGCCCAGGGCCAGGCCGATGATGCGGGCCCGGGAGGAAGCCGCCCGCGGACGCTCTTCCCCCGGTCGTTGAATGCGAAGTCGCTCAAGATCAGGAGACACTGCCAGGGGTCCAGAAAAGAAATTGGGCCTCCCACCCCTTAAGGGACGGCAGGCCCTTTATGTTATCAAATCCGGACGGGGGTGGCAATCTCCCGGGGACTCCCTCCGGGGGGCTCAGAGTCCCTTGATCCCCTGGGCGGTGATGGTGACGTAATGATAGGGCGGCCCGATGGAGTGGTCTTGCTGCGCCATTTTTGCCATGCCGGACTTGGCCGCGTCCACCACCTCGGCCAGGGGCGCTTTTTTCTTGACCAATTCATTCAAGGTGAATTCCAGGCCCATCCGCCGGGGCAGGGTAAAGACCTCGGTCACCCGGTTGAATTCGATTTTGGGGGGTTGGGGCCGGTCCCAGATGACAAAGAGATGGCCCGGCTGGCCCGGGGTTGTGGTGGAGTAGCCGGCCAGCAGCAGGTACATATTGATGATGGGATCCGGCGGCAACTTTTCGCACATCCGGCGCAGAATCTCATCGTACCGGCTGGTGAAAAAGGGAATGGCCGCCTCGATGAGGGCCTCCAGGTCGGTTAAGCCCTCGCTCTTGGCGAACCCGGCAAAGTCTTGGCAGATATCCTGGGCTTCCCAATTCCCGGCGGAAGCCAGGACGGCATGGGAGGTCACGGGCACCAGGCGCTCGATGGTGATGAGGCGTTCTTCTCCATGGGGTTCGAAAAACAGGGCCCGGCTGTCCGAGGCCACCAACACACCTTCTGCCGTCGCACACGCGATCAACTGTCCCATACTGCCCTCCTCGGCGGCAACGCTTTATGGTTTAACATAATCCCGGGATAGGGCTTGGCAAGGGCAGGGTGGCGAAAAATGCCGCTTCTTTAACTCAATGCATAATCCTCGGTTTGCACAACGGCACCCAGTACGGGCCGGATTGAGGCGCCTCTTCCTGGGCATCCGGCACTGCGGCCTGGAACTCCGACTGGGCGACCATTTTCAGACCCATGAGAGAATCGCGTAATTGGTTCAATTCTTGTAACAGCGTGTCCAGGGCCAGGATTAAGGACTCCTGGTGGTAACCCCGGTCCATCAACTGCCGGGCTTGCTCCATCTTCACAAAGCTCCGCGGAGAGTTCGATTTGTTCCGCATGGTCAAACCTCGCTTTCATCGAGGAGGGGCTCTCAGCCAACCCGGGGAGCCGGTCACAGGTCCGGCTTCCGGGTCAGGCCTCCAGGCCGTGACTTCGCCTGGTCGCTGATGGATTAAGCAAGGTCCATACCATTAATAATAAAATATTTTTTATTAAATATTATTATATTGTTACATTTATACATAACCCCTCATTTCCTCACTTCATGTTTAGATTGATAAACATCATGATCGGCAAGATAAACAACCAGAAATTTCTGGCTCCCCGCGCTCTATCCCGGTTCAGGGTTCACCATCCCGGCCTTGCCCCGGGTCCGTCAGACCGACCGGGGAGTGAAACCGCCTACCGGTGCCCCATCGCCCGACCGACGCCGCCAGAACCGGACCTGAATCCGGCGGCGTCGTTTGCAAAGCGCCGGGGAATATGGTAGTTTTCAGCTTATAATTAAAGAGGTTTATGAAACCCTAAGGACCGGATCATGACCGACATCGATACCGCCGCGGTCCCCAGCGATGCAGAGTTGGAGGCGAGCGTCCGTCCCCTGGTGAATGGCATTCTGGACCGCTTCAATGAGGAGAATGTCTCCCCCTCCCAGGCGGGGATGGTAATCCTGGGCCTGGTGTACCGCCTCCTGGAAGTCCTGCGGGATGCGCCCGAGGCCCGCCGCTTCTTTATTCTCGCCTTGATCAACCTGATCAATAATTACCTGGCCGAAGAAATGGAGAACCAGGGGGAGTGTGCCGCCTCGGATAAGGAGGCAGGGGCTTAAAACGTCGCATCACCGCCAACGCCGGGAGCTTGTCTCGCCATGCCGCGCAAAGCCAACAATATTCTGGAACTCGTCGGGCAGACCCCCATCGTCCGCCTGAACCGCCTCAACCCCCATCCCCAGGTGGAGATCTACGTCAAACTGGAATACTTCAACCCCGGGGGTTCCGTCAAGGACCGCCCGGCCCTGGCCATGATCGAGGCCGCCGAAGCCTCCGGCGAACTGACCCCGGAAAAGATCATCATCGAAGCCACCAGCGGCAATACCGGCATCGGCTTGGCCGTGGTATGCGCCGTCAAGGGCTATCGGCTGCTGCTGACCATGCCCGAATCCGCCAGCCTGGAGCGCAAGCGCATCCTCAAGGCCATGGGCGCCGAACTCCTCCTCACCCCCGCCCACCTGGGCACCGACGGCAGCATTGAAGAGGTCTACCGCATGGCCCGGGAAAATCCGGACAAATATTTTCTGGCGGACCAGTTCAACAACCCCGTCAATCCCCGCTCCCATGAATCCACCTGCCGGGAGATTTGGGAGCAGACCGCTGGCCGGGTCACCATGGTGGTGGCCACCATGGGCACCACCGGCACCCTCATGGGCCTCTATGAGGGCTTGAAAAAGTTCAATCCCGACATCCGCATTGTGGGAGTGGAGCCGTTTTTGGGCCATGCCCTCCAGGGCCTGAAAAATATGAAGGAGTCTTATAAGCCGGGAATCTTCGATAAGACCAAGGCCGATGAGATCGTCAATATCGAAGACGAAGAGGGCTATGAGACCGCCCGCCGCATGGCCCGCCAGGAAGGCCTGTTCCTCGGCATGAGCTCCGGGGCCGCAGTGGCCGTGGCTATCCGCAAGGCCCGGGAAATGGAGCGCGGCCTCATTGTGGCCATTGCTCCCGATGGGGGCGAACGCTACCTCTCCACCCCCCTGTTCATCGAAAAGGAGGCCCCCACCCTCCGCTTTTACAACACCCTGGCCCGGACCAAGGAGGCCTTCGAACCTCGCCGGCCGGCAGAAGCCACCATTTCCGCCGACGGCCCGGCCCTCTATGGCCACCTCTCCCTGGGGGTGGCCCGCCGCCTGCTGGTGGCCGACCTGCTCCAGCGCTACCTCGGCTTCCGCGGTTTCAAGATCCGCCAGGTGGTGAGCCTCATCGACCTGGACGACCGGGCCATGGCCGGGGCCGCAGCCGCGGGCCGGGATTTGCTGGACTTCACCGGGCACTACCGGCAGGAATTCTTCCGGGACGTCGAAGCCCTGCGCATCCAGGGGGGAGTCCTCTACCCCCTGGCCTCCGAGCATATCGACGACATGGTCAACCTCACCCGCAAGCTCCTGGAACGGGGCTTTGCGTATGAGAAGCTGCGTTCCGTCTACTTCGACATCTCCCGCTTCCGGGACTACGGCCGCCTCTCCGGCGTGGACCTGAGCAAGATCCGGGTGGGCAAGACCGTGGACCTGGACGAGTACGCCAAGGAAAACCCCCGGGACTTCACCCTGCTGAAGCGGGCCAAGCTGGCCGAACTGAAAAAAGGCCTCTACTACTCCACCCCCTGGGGCCAGGTGCGTCCCAGTTGGCACCTGGAATGCGCCGCCATAGCCCTGAAACAGCCTGGAGAAACCGCGGACTTCCATGTGGGCAGCGTGGAATCCCTCTTCCCCCACGATGAAAACGAAAACGCCGTGTTCACCGCGGCCACGGGCAAACCCCTGGCCCGGGCCTGGCTCCACTGCGAGCGGGTTCTCAAAGACGGCCGCCCCCTGAAGGAAGCGGGGATCGTCACGGTGCGGGACCTCCTGGACCAGGGCTACCGGGGCGCCGAGGTGCGCTTCTTCCTCCTGGGCACCCACTACCGCAAGCCGCTGGCGTTCAACGACGCCAACCTCAAGGCCGCGGCCGTGGCCCGGGCCCGCCTGGACCACTTCCTGGAGCGTCTCACCCTGGCCACCGGCGAGGCCCCCGCCACCCCGGCCATCGAAGAGCGCCTCTTCCAGCTCAAAAAGGAGTGCACCGCCGCCCTGGATGACGACCTCAACATCTCCCGGTTCCTGTCGGCCCTCTTCGCCGTGGTGGGGGAATTCCACACCGATCTCGACCACGGCCGCCTGGGACGCGCCGCCGCCGCCGCCATCCTGACCCGCTTCCAGGAACTGGACGAAGTCCTGGGGGTCATGCACCTGCCGCCGCCGCCGGCCGCCACCGGAGACGAAGCCATCGCAGCCGCGCTCCAAGATCGGGAAGAGGCCCGAAAACGCCGGGACTGGCAGACCGCGGACCAAATCCGAGACGAGCTGGCCGCCCAGGGCATCGACATCACCGATACGCCGGCCGGCCCCCGCTGGCGCCGACGTTAAGGGGGGGGAGGATTTTGTGGGGAAGGGGGCTAAGGGCTGGTAGCACAGGCGTCCCCGCCTGTGGAAACCCCTTACCCCCTCCCCCACAATCCCATAAGTAGGGGCGACCCGTTGGGTCGCCCCCTGAGTTTGCCCGGTGGCACAGGCGTCTCCCCTATGTCCGTGGATGATATGCATCAGAGCATCAAATAATTCCGCCATTTCCCCCTCTCCCCTTGTGGGGGAGAGGGTCGGGGTGAGGGGGCCTGCCGCGCCGTGCCGCCCCCTCCCCTGCGCAAGCCCTCAAGGGATTTCTCTGTAGCCGCAGGCTTTAGCCTGCGCCAGGAGGCTGATCATGCCCCACGACTATTTCTGGCAATGGCACACCTGGTGGGTCTTTCCCATGTTCATGCCCATCTTTTGGATCGTCATTATCGCCCTGTGCCTCTACTTCATCTTCGGCCGCGGCGGCGCCAGGAGACCCTGGGAACCCGGCCAGGGCCAGGAAACCGCCCTGGACATCCTGAAAAAACGCTACGCCCAAGGGGAAATCAGCAAAGACGAGTTCGAGCAGATGAAGCGGGATATTATGAGTTGAAACTGAGCGTTAAGGGCAAAAACCGGATTAATGCATGACGAGAGGCAATATTTCAATTACCGCCCCGGGAGGATGGTCGGGACGAGAGGATTTGAACCTCCGACCCCAGCGTCCCGAACGCTGTGCTCTACCAGGCTGAGCCACGTCCCGACCCATTAAATGTATCCAAAAGGCGCAGCCGGGGCAAGAGAAAATGCATTTCAAGCCCCTGTCGTTGTCGGGGCGGGTTTTAAACCCGCCCCTACGAGGCCAGGTAAGGAGATTTTTTTGGCACAGCCGCGACCCGCGGGACGGAACTGGTCTTGTTTCCTGCTGAGCATAATTCTCCTGGCCGTGGTCCTGGCCGGCTGCAAATCCCAGGAGCCGGAAAAACGTTACGGCGGCCCCGACACCGGCCCCGCCTACGGCGACCTGTTCATCGACGCCTCCATCGGCGACGCCAGCACCTTACTGCCTCCCCTGGCCATGGATTCGTCTTCGGCCAGCATCATCTCCCTGATTTACAACGGCCTGGTGAAGTATGACGGCAACCTCAACCTGGTGGGCGACCTGGCCGAGAGCTGGGACATCTCCCCGGACGGCCTCACCATCACCTTTCATCTGCGCCATGGGGTCAAATGGCACGACGGCGCGCCCTTCACCGCCCAAGACGTCCTGTTCACCTACCAGGTAATGGTGGACCCCAAGACCCCCACCGCCTATTCCGGGGACTACCTCCAGGTGAAAAAGGCCGAGGCCCCGGACGACTACACCTTCCGGGTCACCTATAACCAGCCCTTCGCCCCGGCCCTGGGGTCCTGGGGGCTGGCCGTGCTGCCCAAGCATCTGCTGGCGGGCACCGACATCACCAAATCCCCCCTGGGGCGGCACCCCATCGGCACCGGTCCCTATATCTTCAAAGAGTGGCGGGCCGGGGAAAAGATCGCCCTGGCTTACAACCCCAATTATTTCGAGGGCCGCCCTTATCTCAACGGCTACATTTACGTGGTCAAACCCGACCTGGCCACCATGTTTCTAGAGCTCAAGTCCGGCAATATCGACCGCATGGGCCTCACCCCCCTGCAATACACCCGGCAGACTGCCTATCCCAAGTTCGACCGCATGTACAAGAAATACCGGTACATGCCCTTTTCTTACATCTATCTGGGCTATAACCTGAACGATAGCCGGTTTGCCGACCGCCGGGTCCGCCAGGCCCTGACCTATGCCATCAATAAACGGGAAATCATCGAGGGGGTGCTCCTGGGCCTGGGCGAGCAAGCCTATGGTCCTTATAAGCCCGGCACTTGGTACTACAACCCCAACGTGCCCAAGTTCCCCTACGACCCGGCCAAGGCCAAGGCCCTGCTGGCCGCGGCCGGCTGGCACCCCAATGCCGACGGCATTCTCACCAAGGATGGCCGCCCCTTCGAATTCACCATCCTCACCAACCAGGGCAACGACATCCGGGTGCGCACCGCCGAAATCATCCAGCGCCGCCTGCGGCAGATCGGCATCCTGGTCCATATCCGCACCGTGGAGTGGGCCGCCTTCCTCAAGCAATTCATCGAAAAGGGGCGGTTCGAGGCGGTGCTGTTGGGCTGGAACACCGGTCTGGACCCGGACCAGTTCGATATCTGGAGTTCCACCAAGACCAAGCCCGGCGAGCTCAACTTCATCGGCTACAAAAATCCCGAGGTGGACGCCTTGCTGACCGAAGGCCGCCACACCTTTGACCGGGAAAAGCGGCGGCGGGCCTACTTCAAGTTCCAGGAAATCCTGGCCGAGGACCAGCCCTATACCTTCCTCTTCGTCCCCGACGCCCTGCCGGCCATCTCCCGGCGCTTCCATGGCATTAAACCCGCGCCCGCCGGCATCGATTACAACTTCATCAAGTGGTATGTCCCCAAGGGCGAGCAGAAGTACACCATATCGCCGTATTGAGGGCCGGCTGCCTCACCAAAAGCCTTGCGTCCGGTACAGATCAGAAAGGCGAACCAGGCTTCTGCTCTCAAAAAGCCGGGTGCTTCTGGAGGCCGAGAGCAGCCGGAGGCCGTTGCACGCTACCAGGAATGAAAAGGCCAAGGGCGGTTAGAGGAAGATCTGATGTGGGGTGTAGGCCGGCATCAGCAAGATGCGGCATCAAAACCGGCGGGGGAAAATCCTTTTAAAAATCTAATAACCAGTAACCCGGTTACCTCTTGGCTTGGGTGGTGCCGACGACCACAAATCAGGCAGGTAGGCGGCGCTGTCTATGTGGCGGTTTAAAACCCTATGGACCTTGATTATGGTAATCGCCCAATATATGCCGATTCCCAATACTATACCGAGAGCCAGCCAACCCATATTATCCCCTCCTTTCCCTGAGATGATAAGGGAAGCGCATGAGCCTGCGAATCAGGAAATTCCTGCTTTTGGCAGGTGAAAGACCTTAAATTTTCCGATTTATGGCGTAAGGGATGGGCGGCTACGCCTCAAACAGGGTCTGGCTGGTTGCCGGGTGCCTGGCCAGGCTGATAATCCGGCGTCTAGGCCATCTTCGCCTGGGCCATGGTGACTTCGGGTTTCCAGTCCCGGCCGATTTCCTTCAAGAGAGAAGTGTAATTGCGCATAAGATAGACGATTTCCGGGTCCAGGGGGTTTTGGTTAGCCTCGCAAATCTCCAGAGCCCACAGGTAAAAGGCCTCGGCTTCGGCAGGCCTCCCCTGGGTATGGCACAGGACTCCCAGGTTATTCAGGGTTTGCGACAGTTTCGGATGTTCCGGCCCGAGTAATTTCTGCTGAGTTTTTAAAATTTTTTTCAGCATATATTCGGTACCATGGAACTCGCAGGCAGTGTAGCCAAGCCTCACGGCCGCCTGCAAATACGAGAGGTTGGCGGGCTGTAGCTCAGCCGCTTGCTTGTAGTAGTGGGTCGCCATGAAATAGTCAAAGTCTATTTCTGCCAACCGGCCCAAATGGTAAGACACTTCGGCCGACAATCTCTTACCCCTGGCAACTGCCAACTGGGAACCGGAGGCTTCTTCCAACTGCCGGTTCAGCTGTACCAGGGCTTGGATTAACCCCGCTCTGGCCTTCCCGGTCTCCCCGCGTTTCAGTTCCATCCGGATCAGAGCGATCTGGTTCGCCTCGAAGAATCCGTTGAAATCATCCAGGGCCCGGTAAATACTCTTGAATTCCTCGAGACGTTCGCCATAGGCGGCGTTGAGATCCCCCAACTTCTTCTGAATCAGTTGCCGGAAGTTCTCCAGCACGGTTTGCAGTTCCTCATCAAAGCCCATCCTCTCGATGTCCTTGCGCAATTCTGCTTCTCGGAGGATAAGGGTATTCTTGAGGCTCTCCGGATCCAGTTCAAAATTAGCCGGTTCTTGATCCCGCGGTTTCGTGCCGCGGATATATTTCTGCCGAAGATGTTCGAAGATCCGCCGGTTAAAAAAGGCGGAGATGGTGCAGATAACAATTCCTAAGACCGTGCTGAGCCAAAAAACGATCCACAGCGCGGTAATGATGGGCAGGAGATCCTTCTGGGAAAGATTGAAAATTGATTCCAGGAATTCCATACGAGCCTTCTCATTGACTCCCCGGGAAAGTATGGGCGAAATCGGTTTGATGAAATTTTGCCGGTTTTGCCATGCCATTTTTCCTTGGAGACACTGCAACCGCAATCTATCATAATCCCAAAATGAATTGAAGGAATCAGGAAAAACCTGATTATCTGGTTCTTAAACCATGAATTACCGATTGAGATAATCCTAAAGGTTTTGGCAAGTTCAGGACGCACAGCATCGAACGAACCATCCCGCTCATTACCTGGTAAGGTCTGATTTATCCTCACTATCACGATATACCTCTGATTGAGTCTTTCCCTGGCTCTGGAGGACAGGACGCTTGTTTTTCAGTTTTGATCCCAGAGAGAAATGCGCCGCTATAACCATCCCCAAGTAAACGCCGATCAGTAAACAGACTATGCCGATAATCCAATCCATGAGATACCCTATGCTTTAACCGAATCATGCGGGTTATTGAAGAGACTTAAACCCAGGCTGGCCATTTACCTGACGGTTGCCGGTAACCTACCAATATGGCGGGTTTTTACTCCATACAGAGCCTAACTTCCTCTCGGGTCATCCGGGCGCCGCATTTGGGACAAGGATGATACTCCTCCCAAGGAGTAACATTGATACCGTTGCATTTGGGGCAGAAAACCACACATTTTTTTTTCGTTTTATTCCCCCCCTGGTGATTTCCTCGCCGCTGGAACCAGAGACGTTGTATTTCCACCAGAGCATCGACGAGCTGCAAACAGTCGGCACAAACCATCGTCTTAAAAGTCATAGAGTCGTGCCTATCAACCCCTCCGTTCACCTGGGCTCTATAGCCGCAATCCGGGCAGAAAAAATTATAAAATATCCCCATAGGGGCAGGATAACAGACGGGGGTGGGACGGTAATCAATAAAAACCCTGAATTTGCGCTTCGAGAATTAGGGGTTTTACGGTCAGGCTTCCCGCCATAAGCCATGATTGCGTCAGTCAGCCTAATCCTGAGATCATGGATTTGGTGCCCACATTATCGGCCTATTGGCAAAATCTTGCCAGATGATATGCCGATCGCCAGACACTAAATTTTTATAGTAATTGGGAAAAAAAACGCCCTGGCGAAACCACTCGCCGGGGCGAATCCTTTGCCGGGCCGCGACCGGAATCCGCCAGGATGGATCGGCCGATTATCCGGGCGGAGGTCCATCATAGGGCGGTGGTTGATAATAACCCTGGCTCTGCGGCGGCGGCTGATAATAACCCTGGGTGTCCGGCTGATAAGGGTTGGCATTGGAGCGCCCGTAGGCTGCCCCGGCCACACCGCCCCCGGCGGCGCCCAGCAAACCGCCGATAGCCGCACCCTTCCAGGGATTGTGGTTATTGATGGCGGCCCCCAGGCCGGCCCCCAAGGCCGCGCCCAATCCCGCGCCCGTATACATGTAAGGGTTTTGATTGGGTGAGGCGCATCCCATGAGAAAACTCAAGGCCAGCAGAGCCAAGATTACCCATGGCCTTCCCGGGTGCCGGCCCCTGAACCAATGACGTGTCTTCACGATTCCTTCCTCCCCAGAGGATTGTTTGGGTTGCTTGATAATTTAGAGCCGCGCCCGGGAAAAACGTTAAGCCCCGCGCTTCTCGCCGGACAGAATATTCGCCGGCACCGTTATCTTCTGGAAGCCGAAGGGCAGGCCACGCCCCAGCCTCAGATCGCCCTCCCTAAACCCGAGATGAAGCGCCGGCCTGTCCGCGGCGGTTCTTCCTCCCATCTGAATCTCCCCTGTAGCTGCCTGGAAAATCCAGGCCCTGAACCCCCCCTAACGTAACTCCAAAAGTCGTAAAAAAAATTTTTCTCATTAATAAACATTAATCCAAGTTAAGCCCTCATCGATTACCTGATGCAAAACCATGGTTTTTGAACCGGTATTCCAGGTCTTGCCCTATTATTTTTTAGGGATTTGGCCCTTAGAGTAAGGGCAAGGAATTCCTGGGGAGGGAATCAATATGGCACAAACCATGCCCGAAATCCTGGACTATAGAAACCTTATGGGGAAGCTGGCGCGCATTGACAGCGAGTGGGAGAGTCTGAAAGGTATGCTCGCTTTCCGGAGCCCTCATAAAAAGGAGGAGCCGATCAAACTGGTTATTGACGATGCCTTACCGATGGACCGGGAACACAACGTGGTGGGATTTCCCCACGCTGCCGCCCCGGTTATAACCCAGACAGGATTAAGGGAGATCTCGAGCCGGGCGGCGGTTACGCCGGCGGAATTAGAGGCATTAACCCAAAGGGATGAACCGTATAACTACGATGAGGCCTTAACGCAAGATGACGGGCAGTATACCTGCGATGAGGCCTTAACGGCCAGGCTCCTCAAGGTTGAAAGGCAGCTCCAGAGAATCACCTCCCTGGGGATCGCCTGCATGACTTTGATCATTGCTCTCCTGGCCTTCCTCACTTTCCAGGTGGTGCGGGGCCATGTCGTCCCTAGGCCCGCGGTGGCCCAGGCCAAGCAGATAACCGCGCCCCCCACCCCTCGGCCCGCCGAGGCCAAGGTCGCGGTCAGCGAACTCCAGGCCTCAAGCATGGCGGCCATGCCGGCCGGGGAGGTTGGTCAAGCCTCTGACACGGAAGCTTCGCCTCCGCCCGCTGAGGCTCCGGTGCATTTTGTCGGCTCGGTAACCTCCAATAAGATTCATTCCCCAGACTGTAAGTGGGCCGAAACCATTCAGCCCGAAAAAATCATCACCTTTCCGTCAGTGGCGGCGGCCGAGGCTAAGGGCTACGTTCCCTGTCCGGTCTGCCGGCCCCATGATTAAATCGAGGGGGGGCGGTCACGGCGCCTGGCCGGCGCCGTGGCCGCGTGGGGCCGCAGTCTCAGGCAGCCGGCGGCGACGCCGAACCTCAAGTCCTTAGGGCCAATTCCTCTACCAGCCGGTCGGCGAAGGCCAGGATAAAGTCCCGCTGTGGCCGGGTGGCATAGCCGATGCAAGTGCAGCGCATCGTCTGTTTGCTGCGGATGAGGAACTCGAAGCGCACGAAGTTGTCCCCCAATTCCACCGCAAACCGGTGAGGCCGACAGTCCCGGTGCGAGAACTGCTCCGGACTCAGCAGGTCTTCCGGCAGGTCCACCCACCAGATACCTTCCAGACCCGCGGCGATGGCGTGCTCGTGAAGATATTCCCGCACCCGGGGGATATCGTTCCGGGAGATTTCATCCAGCATATATTGCCGCATTGGTTGTTTTCCTCAGCGTCGCATAACCGGGACTGGCGCCCCCCTGGCTGTGAATCCCGACCTGAAAACCCTGGTACCAGCCCCTTATGCGGGGTGAGAGGGGAGCTTGAGGTGAGGGCGGGGCCGGAACCGGTCAGCGGTGGTCATGGCCCCTCCGTCGGCGGTCGCGACCTGGCGCCCCGCACCGCGTCCACCATGGCAAACCCCCACAGCGCCATGAGCAGCCCAAAGGGGATCAGGAACGCCGGGTGCGAGACGGTGTCGAGGAGCAAAATCTTGACCAGCTCCCAGGTCAGGGGGCGGGGGTAGAAGACCGCCATATATTCCTGGGACAGCAGGATCACCCCTGCCAGCAGCAGCACCCCCAGCAGGAGGTTGGCGCCCAGCACCAGAAAGACGCCCTTGCCCCGGTCCTGGTTATAGAGCTGCCCCAACCCGGGAAACACGAACGCCGACAGCAGAAAAGCCTTGATCCCTTGCCGCATAATTCATCTTATCCCAAAGGTTTCCCTCCGGTCAAGGCGGCGGGGGAGCCCACGCCTTATTCAGGAAATGCCTGGACAAATTATGGATCAAATATTTCCCCCTCCCCCAGAGGGAGTCCAGGATCCGAATTTTTCAATAGTCCAAGAGTAATTATGCAGGAGAAGTTGCGCCCCAGGTGCTTGCGGCTCATTGACCCTGCGCCTTTAAATCTGCGGGTTTGAGCATCGCATACGCCAACCGCATCACCGGGGTCGGGACGCCGTTGTGCTGACCCAGGCGAGCCACGATGCCGATCATGGATTCCACCTCACTGGGGCGGCCGGCCTCCAGGTCCCGTTGCATGGAGGGTTTCATGTTCATGGGGCTGTTATCAATAAACTCGAGGGTCTGGGTGACCAGGTCGCCATCCAGCTTAACCCCTTGGGTCTGGGCGACCGCCACCACTTCTCCGATGGCCTCGGTCAAAACGGCTCTGGCCTCTGGCACCTCCCGGTATTCGCCGCAAGTGACGCGGGTGAGACAGCCGATGGCGCTTATGGAAGATATGAAGACAAATTTCGTCCAGAGAACCTGGGAGATGTTATCGGTCAATTCCACGGTTATGCCGGCGGCGGCCAGGGTCTCAGAGATTCTTTGCAGGCGGGGCGTGATCTTACCGTCCAACTCTCCCAGGACGATACGGCGGAATTGGCTATACTGGCCGATGACGCCCGGCGCTTCAATGGCGGCGGAAAGCCAGGTGGCTCCCCCCACGAGGTGCTCGAGGCCCACATGCGCCCCGAGACGCGCCGCGGCGTCTATGCCGTTTTGCAAGGGCATGATTGTCGTCTCCGGGCCGATCATCGGTTTGATGGCCTCAGCGGCGCTATCGGTATGATAGGTCTTGGTAGCAAACAGGATGACATCCACCGGTCCGACCGCGGCGGGGTTATCCGTGGCGTTGGCCGGGGCCACCAGGAAATCGCCATGGACGCTTTTCACCTGCAGTCCCTTTTGGCGCAGGGCCTGAAGATGCGCCCCCCGGGCGATAAAGATCACCTCCTGCCCGGTCCGGGCCAGGAGCCCGCCATAATATCCCCCCACCCCCCCGGTGCCCATAATGGCTATTTTCATCGACTCCTCCTGTACTGGGACAAGTCCATCAGATTCCGGCCAACCCGCCTGATGGGCCCGGCCCAAGTCGTTGGAAATCATCATACCATAAAATTTGCTCAGCTGGCTTTGCTCCCGGATTTCCTCCAGATTCGCCTGTCGGTCGGGGACCTCGGGTGGCCAGGAACACCTCGGCAGTGTACTCTGTGACTGCCTCATAATGATTGGTTGGCGCCAGGGGTTATGGTATTATTCTATAATTGCCTTTGGAGGCTTGGATGGATTATAAAGCGACCCTTAACCTGCCCCGCATCGATTTTCCCATGAAAGCCGATTTACCCCGGCGGGAGCCCTTGTTCCTGAAACGCTGGGCCGAGATGGACCTCTACGGCCAGATCAGGACCCAGAGCCGGGGCCGCCCCAAGTTTATCCTGCACGACGGCCCCCCCTACGCCAACGGCCATATTCATCTGGGACACGCCTTAAATAAGATCCTCAAGGATATCATTATCAAATCCCGCCAGATGACGGGTTATGATAGCCCCTATGTGCCGGGCTGGGATTGCCACGGCCTGCCCATTGAGCACCAGGTGGACAAGGAATTGAAGGCCAAAGGCACGCGGCTGTCCCAGGTGGAGGTCCGCCGGCGCTGCCGGGCCTATGCCGAAAAGTTCATCGACATTCAGCGTACCGAATTTCAGCGCCTGGGGGTGCTGGGCCACTGGGACCATCCCTACCTCACCATGCGCCCCGCCTATGTGGCGGAAATCCTGGAGGAATACGGCCAGTTTTATTTCAGCGGCGCCATTCACCGCAGCAAAAAGCCCATTCACTGGTGCGCCACCTGCCACACCGCCTTGGCCGAGGCCGAGGTGGAATACGAAGAGCACCGGACCCCGAGCATCTTCGTCAAATTTCCCCTGGTCAGCCCGCCGCCGCAGGCGCCGGAGTTGGGCCGGTATAACCACGTTTCTCTGGTCATCTGGACCACCACCCCCTGGACCCTGCCGGCCAATTTGGCCATCGCGGTGCACCCGGACCTGGAGTACGCCGCCATGGACCTGGGCGGCGAAGTCCTGGTGCTGGCCGCCGACCTGGCCCCGGGGCTGCTGAGCCATTGGGGGTTGACGGGGCAAGAACTCTTCACGGTCAGGGGGCGTAAATTGGAGGGGGCCGTGGGCCGCCATCCCTGGCTGGCGCGGGACTCCCAGGTCATCCTGGCCAACTACGTCACCCTGGAGGCGGGCACCGGCCTGGTGCACATCGCCCCGGGGCACGGCCAGGAGGACTATGACAGCGGCCGCAAGTACAATTTAGCGCCCTATTCGCCGGTGGACGACAACGGCCGCTTCACCGCGGAGGTCCCGGAATTTGCCGGGCAAAAGGTGTGGGAGGCCAACGCCGGGATTATCGACCTTCTCCGGCAACAAGGCCGGCTCCTGGCGGCCGCGGAGATGACCCACAGCTACCCGCACTGCTGGCGCTGCAAACAGCCCATCATCTTCCGGGCCACGGAGCAGTGGTTCATCTCCATGGAGGCCAACGACCTCCGGCAGCAGGCCCTGGCGGCCATCGACCGGGTTACCTGGATTCCCCGCTGGGGACGGGAGCGCATCTATCAGATGGTGGAGCGCCGCCCGGACTGGTGCATCTCCCGCCAGCGGGCCTGGGGGGTGCCCATCGTTGCCTTCCACTGCCGGGGATGCGGCCAGGTTTTGCTGACTCCCGAGATTTTAGACGGCATCATTGCCCGGGTGCGCCGGGAGGGGGCGGATTTCTGGTTCGAGACCCCCGCCTCCGAGCTGCTGCCCCCGGGAACCAGGTGCGCCTGCGGGTCTGACGACTTCAAGAAAGAAACCGACATCCTGGACGTCTGGTTCGACTCCGGGGTGAGTTGGGCCGCAGTGGTGGAGCCCGACCCAAGCCTGGCCTGGCCTGCAGACCTCTATCTGGAGGGCTCGGACCAGCACCGGGGCTGGTTTCACAGCAGCCTCCTGACCTGTGTCGGCACCCGGGGCCAGGCCCCGTATAAGGGAGTGCTCACCCATGGGTTCGTGGTGGACGGCGACGGCCACAAGATGTCCAAGTCCCTGGGCAACGTCATCGCCCCCCAGGAAGTCATGGACAAATACGGCGCCGAGATCCTGAGGCTGTGGGTGGCGGCCGAGGACTACCGGGATGACGTCAGGTTGTCGCCGGATATCCTGAAGCAACTGGCCGACGCCTACCGGCGGTTCCGCAACACCGCCCGCTTCATGCTGGGCAACCTCTCTGACTTCGACCCCGAGAACCACTGGCTGGAGCCGGCCGGGCGGGAGGAGTTGGACCGCCTGGCCCTGTCCTGGCTGGCCCAGTTGCTGGCGCGGGTGAAGAAGGCCTATGAGGATTATGAATTCCACCTGGCCTTCCACCGGCTTCACCAGTTCTGCGCCGTGGAGATGAGCGCCATTTACCTGGACATCTTGAAAGATCGCCTTTACGTATCGCCAGCTGATTCCAGGGAGCGTCGCAGCGCCCAGAGCACGTTACAAGACCTGCTCCAGGGCCTCACCCTGGCCATGGCCCCCATCCTGTCCTTTACCGCCGACGAGATCTGGCAGTACCTCCCCGGTTGGGGCCGCCCCGCCAGCGTACACCTGGGGAGCTTGCCCGAGCCGCCCCCGGGCTTTCCCGATGAGGCGTTGCTGGCCAAATACGATGTACTGCTCAAAGTGCGGGCTAAGATTAACCAAAGCTTGGAAGAGGCCCGCAAACTGAAGCATATCACTACCTCGCAAGAGACCTGGATAAGTATTGGGGCTTATGGTAAGCTTCTCGAAGACCTGCAAAGTCAGGCCGAAGAGCTAAGGACTCTGGCCCAAGTGGCAAAATTGGATTTTAGGAATCTGGGTGGGACTCTGACTGTCCTTCCTCAGCAAATTGAAGGGCTCGTCATCCAAGTGCTGCCGGCGCCTGGGTCCAAATGCATCCGCTGCTGGTTCACCTTCCCTTCGGTGGGGGAGGATGCCCGGCATCCCCAGGTGTGCGCCCGCTGCCGTCAAGTCCTGGAAGGATAAGACATGTCCCGCAAACTAACGATCCTTCTGCCGGTGCTGGTGGGGGGACTGGCTCTGGATCAGGTGAGCAAGTTCCTGGTCCTGGCGAAGCTGCCTCTGAATGGCCAGGTGCCCATCATCCACGGGATCCTCAACCTGGTGCACATCCACAACAAGGGTGCGGCCTTCGGCCTGTTATCCGGCTGGGGCTCGGAATTCCCCTGGCTGTTCTTCATGGGGACCACCGCCCTCGTGCTGGGGGTCCTGGGCTATCTGTTGTGGCGGCTGCCCGATGACCAGGGGCTGGCCATCCTGGGTTACAGCCTGATCCTGACCGGGGCCCTGGGCAATCTCATCGACCGCATCCGCCTGAAAGAAGTGGTGGATTTTATTGACGTGTATTGGGGGCACTACCACTGGCCGGCTTTCAATGTGGCCGACAGCCTGGTGTGCATTGGGGCCGGAGTTTTAGTGTGGGTCATAATCAAAGACGAGAAAACCGCTGATGCATCCAATCCTGTTTAAAATCGGACTGGTAACCATTTATACCTATGGCTTCTTCCTGGCCGTAGCCTTTTTATGCGCCATTGTCGTGGCGGGACGGGAAGCCAAGCGCCTGGGGTTGCCCGAAGGGCAGTTTTACGACCTCTGTTTCTATCTTGTGTTGGCCGCCCTGGTGGGTTCCCGGATCCTCTTCATCCTGCTGGAGCCCGGGCGTTTCCTGAGCCACCCCTTCAAAATCCTCGCCCTGTGGGAAGGGGGCCTGGATTTCCAGGGAGGGTTGTTTCTGGCCCTGATGGTGGCCGTTTATTACATTTACCGCCACGGCTGGCCCTGGCGCCCCACTCTGGATGCCCTGGCCTTGGGCGCGCCCCTGGGCCAGTTTTTCGGGCGCATCGGCTGCTTCATGGCCGGTTGTTGCTACGGCAAACCCAGCGATGTGCCCTGGGCCGTGACCTTTACGAACCCCAATACCCTCTGCCCCTTGCGGGTGCCCGTGCATCCTGCCCAGCTCTATGAAGGTTTCCTGGATCTCGGAGTTTTCATGTTGCTTTATTGGTATAAGACGCGCAAACACTACAGCGGGCAAATGCTGTTGCTGTATCTGTTCCTGGCCGGTCTGGTGCGCTTTGTGGTGGAGTTCTTCCGCAGCCCCCAGGACTACCGGGGACCGATGTTTTTCGGCTGGATGCCCCTAACCCAGTTCCTGGCCCTGGGCCTCTTCCTGGTCTGCGGCGGCCTGCTGCTCTATTGGGGCTTTAAGTCCCGGCCTCAGACCCAGGAACAGTCTTGAGGGGGCTTTCGGTTGGCAGTTTTCGATTTTCGGTTGCATTCATAAGGGCATTACCGGGGAATATCCTTCTGGCCTCCTAAGTCCCTGAACCTGAAGGGGAGCGCCCCAAGGGGGTGACCATTGCACGCCCGCCGCTGGCTGACCGCCCTGATCCTCCTGCCGGTATTATTTTTGGTCCTCTTTTGGGGCGAACACTTCTTTTTTGTCCTGCTGCTCCTGGTGATCAACGGGCTGGCCATGTGGGAATTCCTGGGCCTGTTCCAACCCGAGGCCGACGTCTTCCGGCGGGTGAAAGCCATCACCCTGGGGTCGGTGCTGCTCCTGAGCTTCTGCACCGCCCAGCGGGCCGGGCAGTTGTGCAACCCCTCCATCCCCCTTTTCGTGTTGGTGGGAATTTTCTTTGTCCTTTTCCTCTTCAACCTCATTGCTTACGGTCACATTCCCGACCTGAGCCGGGATCTGATGGTCAACACCCTGGCCCTGCTCTATATCCCCCTGCTCCTGGGGCATTTTATCTGGCTGCGCTACCTGCCCGACGGCGAGTGGTGGGTCTTTTGGCTCCTCGTGGTGATCATGGCCGGGGATACCGCGGCGTTCTACTGTGGCCGAACCTGGGGTAAGACCAAGCTCTATCCCGAAGTGAGCCCGGGGAAGACCTGGGTCGGGGTGGCGGGGGGATTGGCGGCTGCGGTGATCGTCGGCGCGGCCCTAGGACAATGGGCCCTGCCCCGGCTGAGCCTGGCGGTCCTGGCCGGCCTGGCGCTGCTGCTGGGCGTGATGGGCCTCCTGGGGGATCTGTTCGAATCCATGCTCAAGCGCCAGGTGCAGGTCAAAGACACCTCGGAACTCCTGCCGGGCCACGGCGGTATGCTGGACCGCCTGGACAGCCTGCTCTTCGCCGCCCCCCTCGTGGTTTACCTCCGCCTCTTCGTCCTCGGCTGGTAAACAAGGTTATGCAACCGACATCCTCTAAGAGGGATATTACGGGGTGTATCGGGGGAAAGGCGCGGTGACGGAGTTTACCCGGCAGTTTTTACGGTCTTGATGCAGACTTATGACCCTGGACGCCTCGGCGTCCGCCTGGGGAGATGCTGCCCCGGTTAATGCCGGTGGAGATTAAACAGGTTCTTGCCCTTCTGCGACGGCACCATGAGGCTCACGAGGCAGCAGGCCAGGGCAAAGAAGCCGGAGGCGCATACGATGAAAAACGGGGTGGCACTCATTGCTATCTTCCTTTTCCATTCATCGACCGGATGATTATTTAAGTTAAGGTCTTTTTATAATTAGACAAGGGTAACCCCCAAAATATTAAGGCGTGGTCGTCCACCGGGCATGATTTGTGCTCAGCCTGAACCGGAAGGAACTATGAAACCCAAGGTCTTTGTTACGCGGCAACTGCCCCCCGCGGCCCTGGAGATGATCCAGCCCGTCTGCGACGCCGAGGTCTGGGCGGACGAACTGCCGCCGCCCCGGGAGGTCTTGCTGGACAAGGTGGCCGGGGTGGACGGCCTGCTGACGATGCTCACCGACAGGATTGACAAGGGCTTGCTGGACCGCGCCCCGAGGCTCAAAGTCGTCAGCAACTGCGCGGTGGGGGTGGACAACATCGACATTCCCGAGGCCACCCGGCGAGGCATCGTCATCGGCCATACCCCGGAAGTCCTCACCGAAACCACCGCCGATTTCGCCTTCGCGCTCCTGATGGCTGCGGCCCGGCAGATCGTGGCCGGCGACCGGTACACCCGGGCCGGCCGGTGGCGGACTTGGGGCCTGCTGACCCTGCTGGGTCAGGACGTCCATGGGGCTACCTTGGGGCTGGTGGGACTGGGACGCATCGGCGCGGCCATGGCCCGGCGCGCCTCGGGCTTTCACATGCGGATATTATACCACAGCCGGACCCGCCGCCCCGACCTGGAGCAGCAGCTCGGGGTCGTGTGGGCCGATCTCGACACCCTCTTACGCCAGGCCGATTTTGTCAGCCTGCACACCCCCTTGACCCCGGAGACCCGGCATCTCATCAACGCCCGGACCCTCGGGTTGATGAAAACCACCGCCATCCTGATCAACACCGCCCGGGGGCCGGTGGTGGATCAGGCGGCCCTTTATAAGGCGCTCCAGCAGGGCCGCCTCGCGGGCGCGGCCCTGGACGTGACGGATCCCGAACCGCTGCCCCTCACCGACCCGTTGCTGACGCTGCCCAATTGCCTCATCACCCCGCATATCGCCAGCGCCTCCATCGCCACCCGGACCCATATGGCCGTGATGGCCGCGGCCAACCTCCTGGCGGGCCTGCGGGGCGAAATGCCCCCGAATCCGGTCAACCCGGAGGCCCTGCCGCCGCGTTAGCCGAGGGCGGGGAAACCCCACCTCTTGAACGCCGTAGGGGCGGGTTTGCAACCCGCCCCTCCAGGACCGCCCCACCCGCCTGGCCGCAACTCTCACCTCGTTCCCAAGTTTCTCACCTCGTTCCCAAGTTGCACTTGGGAACGACAGGAAATATTTATATGGCCAAGATATGGAGTCTTTTCATATGCGTGATAAGTATTATTTAATAGAAGAACCTTTTATTGATGGTATATGAATATCGGGATTTTCTCTGGCTCACCATTATTGGGAGGTGCTAATCTTCGGTCATTAAGCTTTATTGCGCGTGTTGAGCAATTTGCCTAAAAATCAGGAAACTTTTAGGGATTAAATTCGGTGATAGGGTTCCTCCAAACCTTTTATTTACCTTGATGGCTAAGACCGCCGCATAATCTCAGGTTCGAGGTGAGTTTTAGAAATTTCTTGACGATAACAGCATTTTGTGCTTATGTGATATTTGTCGGTTAGTAATTTTTTTAATAAATGTTGCCCCAAATAGGAAAAATTTTATGGCAAGAATTAAAAAGAAGACAACAGTCGAACCTGGTGGCCAAGAGCCCGGAAATGGGCCTTCTAAGCCTCAAGATCAAGAACCTCTGCCTAAGCAAGAGGAAAACATAAGTTTTGGCGCCATAATTAATGCAGTATTTACATCATTTGGCCCCGATGCTCCCGAAAATTCGGATAAAATTAGAGATGACCTAATTAAGCAATTTCTTAATCAAGAACTAAATATCAACCCCACATCTCGCTCTTATAATGTGTTAATTTTCTTCGATATGGGTGTAATGGTAAAAACCGATGCTGATAATATTTATTCTGCGGCAGCAAAATTTAGAGAAAAAAAGCCCCTATTATTAATTTTATATTCTACGGGAGGGGATATTGGCTCTGCTTATTTAATTGGCAAGCTTTGCAGAGAATATTCAACTGGAAAATTTGTTATTGTAGTCCCCCGAGAAGCAAAATCATCAGCAACATTGTTATGCTGTGCCGCAGATGAAATCCACATGGGTAGTTTAAGTGAATTAGGTCCTATCGACCCTCAAATCAATAAACTGCCTGCACTGGGACTAAAAAGTTCTATTGAACATATAGCTTCTTTGATTAAAGATTATCCACAAGCCTCAGAAATGTTCGCAAAATATCTTAATCTATCTTTAAATCCCCATTCTTTAGGTTATTATGAGCGGGTAGCTGAATCTGCCTCTCAGTATGCTGAGCGTTTATTGAAAACACATTCAAAAAATTTGAAGCAAGATCCAAAACAAATTGCAAATGCTCTTGTTTACTCATATAAAGACCATGGATTCGTAATTGATAAAACTGAAGCTTTGGAAATATTCGGCGATAAGATAATAAAGAAAGATACCGATGAATATGGTCTTGGTAACCATATGTATGGGAAATTGATGCTCATTTCTAGAATAGCATCACTTGTAGGTCAATTATTCTATTTAATTGGGTCCTGTGATTCTCAACCACAATTTATCAAGAAACCTTCTTAACGAAGTAATGGCGGCTTCACCTATCACGTCTCATGCTACTTATATTCTATGCTGGCGCAATCCCGAATGACGCCCTCCCATAGAATCTCCATTTTTTCAACGTTTCTTGCCATTATCGCGCCAGGCAATATTTGCCTGGATCGATTCGATCTATGCAATTTCTTATTGGATATGACACCAGGCACCGGACGTAACCAGGATTTATTATTCCGGTTTGGCGGCGGCCTCATCTTGCGGTAGTTTCAACGGGGCTTTGAGCTTGCGGCGCTCGCTGAGGCGCTGGGTGATCACGTAGAATACCGGCACAAAGGGAATGGCCAACAGGGTTGAGGCCAGCATGCCGCCGAAGACCACGGTGCCGATGGCCTGCTGGCTGGCGGCCCCGGCCCCCCCGGCTTTCATCAACGGCACCACCCCCAGGATGAAGGCAAATGAGGTCATGACGATGGGGCGGAAGCGGCGGCGGGTCGCCTCCACTGCGGCCTCCGCGATGGACAGGCCGCCTTCGTGCAGTTCCCGGGCAAACTCCACCACCAAAATGGCGTTCTTGCTGGCCAGGGCAATCATCAGCACCAGGCCCACCTGGGTGTACAGGTTATTGTCAAAACTGCGGGCAATGAGCGCCAGGATCACGCCCACCAGGGCGATGGGCACCACCAGGATAACCGCCGCGGGGTTAAACCAGCTTTCGTACTGGGCGGCCAGGACCAGAAACACCAGGATAATGGCCAGGGCGTAGATGAAGTAGGCCTGGTTGCCCATCTGCTTTTCCTGGTAGGCCGTGGCCGTCCAATCATAGGAGATGCCCTGGGGCAGGGTATGGTTCGCCACCTGTTCCATGAGATTGAGGGCCTGGCCGGAGCTGAACCCCGGCGCCGGCCCCCCGAACACGGAGGCCGCGGGATAGAGATTGTAGCGGCTGACCAGTTCGGCGCCCAACATCCGTCGGATGGACAGGAGGGTGCCCAGGGGCACCATCTCCCCCTTGTTATTGCGGACATAGAGGCTCTTGATGTCTTCGGGACTCAAGCGGTAGGGGGCGGAGGCCTGGACATAGACCTGGTATGACTGGTTGAACTTGTTGAACAGGTTGACGTAGGAAGACCCGAGATAGGCCTGGAGGGTGTTGAAGACATTGTTGAGGGGAATCTCCAGGGACTCCGCCTTGGTCCGGTCAATGTCGAGATAGAGCTGGGGGCTCCGGGCGCTGAAGGTGGTGGCCAGCCCCGCCAGACCCGATTGGGCCCGGCCGCCCCTGATCAGCTCCATAACGGCCTTTTCCAGTTCGGGCAGGCCCCGGTCCCGCCGGTCCTCCACCATCATCTGGAACCCGCCGGACTGGCCCAGGCCGCTGATGGGCGGCGGGACCATCACGGCAAACCGCGCTTCTTCCAGAGAGCCCAACTCCCGATGCAGGTTTTCGACGATGTGTTCCTGACTCAAGGCGGCGCCGCGCTTGTCCCATTTGTCATAGATGGCAAAGGTGCTGAAGGTGGTGGAGACATTGGCGTTGTCCAGCATGGAGAAACCGCCGATGGTTACCCAGGAGGCCACCCCCGGGGTCTTCTTCAGAATGGCGTCGACTTTCTTGGATACCTCCTTGACCCGGGGTTGCGAGGCGCCATCGGGCAGGAGGCCCACAATGATGGCGTACCCCTGGTCCTCGGTGGGGAGGAAACCGGTGGGGTGCGTGGCAAAGAGCAGGCCGCCCAGGCCGATGATCACGACAAACACCAGGGCCATGGTCCCCGGGCGCTGCACCATCCACCGAACCAGGCGGGTATAGGCTCCTTCCACGACTCCGTAGACGCGGTTAAAGCCCCGATAGAAGGCATTGAGTTGTTTGTTCGGGTCCCGGGGCCTAAGCCAGAGGGCGCACTGCGTCGGCTTCAGGGTCAAGGCGTTCAGGGCGCTGATGACCGCGGTGACCGCGATCACCAGGGCGAACTGCCGGAACAGCTGGCCGGTGATCCCCGGCATGAACGCCGCGGGCAAAAATACCGCAACCAGCACCAGGGTGATGCCGATGACCGGGCCGGTCATCTCGCCCATGGCCTTGATGGCCGCATCGTGGGGCGTCAGTCCCTTCTCAATATAATGCGAAGAGTTCTCCACGATGACGATGGCGTCGTCCACCACGATGCCGATGGCCAGAATCAGGGCGAACAGGGTCATGAGATTGACCGAGAAACCCAACATGGCGATGCCGGCAAAGGCCCCGATAATGGTCACCGGCACGGTGGTCGCCGGCACCAGGGTGGCGCGGAAGTTCTGGAGAAAGACCATAATGACGATGAGCACCAGAATCCCGGCTTCATACAAGGTGTGGTACACGGCGTCGATGGCCTGCTCGATAAATTCCGTGGTATCGTAATAAATGGCAAACTTCAGACCGGCCGGGAATTCCTTGCTCATCCCGGCCATGGCCTGCCGCACCCCCTTGCCGACGTCGATGGCGTTGGCCCCCGGCAAGGAAAACACCAGGATCTGCGCGGCCGGATGGCCGCTGAGCCCGGCAAAATTACTATAAACCTGCTGACTGAGTTCGACCCGGGCCAGGTCTTTCACCCGGACGATTTGCGCCGTTTCATCCCGGGTGGTTTTCACTACGATATTTTCGAATTGAGAGACGTCGGAGAGCCGGCCCAGGGCGTTGATGGTGAACTGAAAATCCTGGTTCGGCGGCACCGGGGGGGCCCCCAGCCTTCCCGCCACCACCTGGACGTTTTGCTGTTGGATGGCATTCACCACATCCATGGTGGTCAGATTGAAGTAGTGGAGTTTGTTGGGGTCCAGCCAGACCCGCATGCTGTAAGCACCGGCGCCGACGACCTTGACCTGGCCCACCCCGGGGAGCCGGCCCAGGGGATACTGCAGGTTGATCATGGCATAGTTGGAAAGAAAGGTTTCATCGTAACGGTCATCCTCCGCATAGAGGCTCACCACCTGCAGGATATTGGTGGAAACCTTCCTGACGGTGATACCCTGGGCCTGCACCGTTTCGGGCAGTTGGGACAGGGCCCCGCTCACCATGTTTTGCACCAGGGTCAGGGAGGTATTGAGATCGGTGCCCACCGCAAAGGTCACGGTCAGGGTGTAACTCCCGTCGCTGCCGCTGGTGGAGGACATGTACAGGGAGTTTTCCACCCCGTTGACCGCCTGTTCAATGGGGATGCCCACGGTAGTGGCGATGACCTCGGCACTGGCCCCCGGGTACATGGTGGTCACCTGGATGGTGGGCGGGACAATCTCGGGATATTGGGCCACCGGCAGTTTAAGAACGGCCACGATGCCCAGGATGACGATCACAATGGCGATCACATTGGCAAAGATGGGCCGCTCGATGAAAAACTTGGAAATCATGGGGCGGTTTTCCCATGCTTGGTGGGGGAGGCCTGGGGTTTGGCGCCGCCGGCTGCCGGCCGCGTCTCTTTTTCCGGAGTTACCTGCCTGCCGGGGATGGCCTGCAACAGGCCGTTGACGATCACCCATTCATCGCCCTGCAAACCCTCGGCGATGACCCGGTTCTCATCCACCTGGGCCCCGAGTTTGACCGGACGGCGCTCCACCACCTTCTGGTCATTTACTAGCAGGACGTAGGGACCTAGCTGGTCATAACCGATGGCCACTTCCGGGATGAGGAGGGCGGGCCGGGGCTCAGCTATCGGCGCCTGCACCCGGGCGAACATGCCGGGCAGAGTTAAGCCCTTGGGGTTGGGGAAGATCCCCCGCAGTAGCAGCGTGCCGGTGGTGGGATCGATGGTAATGGCGGCAAAATCCAGATAACCCTTATGGGGGTAACCCGCTTCATTGGCCAGGCCAAAATAGACCGGCCACTTCACCTCGTGGGCATTTTTCTCCCCTTCATCCTCACCTCTGACCCGCAGCAGGTCCTGCTCATTGATATTGAAATAGACATAAATGGGGTCAATCTGATTGATGTCGGCCAGGATTGTTTCTGCGCCCGCGCCCACCAGGTTGCCGGGGTCTTTCAGGTGGCGGCCGACGCGGCCGTTGAAGGGGGCCGTGACCTGGGTATAGCTCAGGTTGAGTTTGGCCAGGTCGCGTTGGGCCTCCGAGGCCATGACCGCGGCTGCCGCGGCATCCCGTTCGTACATCCAACGATCCACGTCCGTCTGGGCCGCGGCCTTCTTCTTCACCAGCCTGGAGTAGCGCACAAATTCGGTTTGAGCGTGGAACAGGCGGGCTTTATTCGCCAGAATCTCCGCCTCCGCCTGCTTGAGTTTGGCCTCATAAGTGTTCTGCTGGATCAGAAAGAGCAGTTGCCCTTTTTTTACCCGGTCACCGTCTTTGAAAAGGACCTTCTCCAGGTAGCCCTCAACCCGGGCCCGGAGTTGCACCGTGTTGATGGCTTTGGTGTTGCCCGTGAATTCCAGATAATCGGTCACCGGCCGCTTCACCGGCTGACTCACCGTGACCTTGGGGGGCGGGGGCGGCACATAGGTGTTCCTCTCGCCACAGGCCGAACTGAGCCCCAGAATCGCCAGGACCATCGCCGCCGCCAGGGCCCGGCGGAGCCGCCGCCTGCCTTCTCCTCCAGCCTTGATGTTGCGCTTCCCCCCGGTATTCATACCATGCAACCTCATCTGCAATCCAATATTGGATATGGCCGGCGTGTCAACCCCACCGCGGTTTTCCGAACCAGCTAGTGTCGTGTCCCGCAAGTTCCTTTCATAAATCCATAACCTTTAACTCCCCCTCCCCTGGTGGGAGGGGGTTGGGGGGAGGGGGAATAAGGCAAGGTCATCTTGGACTTATTCCACCCCCACCCTGACCCTCCCCCATCAAGGGGGAGGGAAAAAGCCAAGGCATTTATGCAAGGTATATCTGGGACGCAACACTAGACCCCCTTACCATTCCGGGGCGCGGATCAGGCGGCGCTGACTCTCTTCAGGTGGCGCCACCGCCACCGGAGTCAGCAGGCGGCCCCAGTTGGTGCGCTTGGCCATGGCCTCCTTGATCTTGGCCGGCACAAAATCCTGTCCTTCCCGAATCTGCCAGCCGCCCCCCAGGGCCCGGTACACCCCCACCAGGTTGCGGGAGATGTCTCCCAGGGTAACGGCCAGATCGTTTTGCTGGGTCAACAGGGACTGCTGGGCCGTGAGGACCGTGGTAAAATCGGTGATGCCCTCCCGGTACTGGATAATCGCCAGATCCAGGGAACGCATGGCCGCCGCGGTGCTCTCGGCCAGAAACCTGGCCCGTTCCTGGGCCTTGAGGAAGGCCACCAGGTTGTCCTCCACGTCCTGTTGGGCCGTGAGCACGGAGTTTTGATACACGATGAGCAACTGCTGGAAGCGGGCGTCCTGGACCCGCACCTGGTTGGTGATTTGGCCGTAGTTAAAGAGGTTCCATTGGAAGGAGGGGCCAAAGGAGGTGGTGCGGCTCCGCCATGAAGTGACATCCCCCAGGTAGAAATTCACCACGTCGCTGGAGGCGAACCCCACCGCGCCCGTCAGAGAGAAGGCCGGGTAGAGGTCCGCCTTGGCCACCCCGATGCGGCTGCACTGGGCCATGGCCTGCAGCTCGGCGCGGCGGATGTCCGGCCGCCGGCGCAACAGGTCCGCGGGAATGCCCACCGCCACCTGGGGCGGAGGCGCCGGAATCTCTTGGGGACCCTGCAACCGGCTCGTCAAGTCACTGGGGGGCAGACCCAGCAAGACGCAGAGGGCATTCTGGGTCTGGCGCAGTTGGGTCTCCAGGGTGGGGATGGTGGCCTCGGTGCTGGCCAGCACGGTTTTGGCCTGTTCCACGTCCCGTTGGGAGGTAGTGCCGCCTTCGAACCGAGCCTCGGCGATCTGTAAGCTTTCGGTCTGGATGCGCACGTTTTCCCTGGCGATGGCCAGCCGTTTTTCCACTGTGCGGATGAGGATGTAGTTCGTGGCGACGTCGGCGGTGAGGCTCACCAGGACATTGTCATAATCGGCGATAGACGCCTGGAGACCGGCATCGGCGGATTGGATGCCCCGGCGGAATTTCCCCCAAAAGTCCAGTTCCCAACCGGCATTGAGCCCCACCTGGGTTTGACCGAAGGTAAACTGACTGGAAGACGGCGCGGAGGGGTCGCGTTCACTTATTCGGGTTCTGGCATATGAGCCCGCGCCTTGTTGGGTCTGCGGATAGAACTCGCCGACGAAGATGCCCAGTTGGGCCCGGGCCTCCAGGACCCGCACCCCGGCAATCCGGAGCGTCAGGTTCTCCCCGTAAGCGGTGTCGATGAGCCCGTTGAGGGCCGGATCTTTGAATACCTGCCACCAGTCTTTATAATTCCCCTCCGCGGTGTGCACCTTTTTGTCCGCAGTCTCCAGCCAGGTCTGCTCCACCTTGACCGTCGGGCGCGAGTAGTCCGGCCCCACCATGGCGCAGCCCGCGGCCAGCAGGGCCAAGAGGGCGCTGATGACCGCCGCCGGACCAACCCGTCTGTAGTTGATGGCCGTGCTCCTCATGTGGTCAGATTGATCCCGCCGCATCAAGCCCTGGCCGGATCACCGGCTTAATCTGGTTATGAGTATACTCGAGCCGTCCGGCTCACTGACTCCCCCGAGCTGGCCGCGCCATCCGATACCCGCCGCCGCTTCCCATTCTATGGTAGGATGGCTGAAAACTCCAAGAGAAAATCTCCTCTGTCTCCATTAATCTTGGCTCAGCGGCTTACCGGCGTGACCGGCCGGCGCGCCGTGACTCAAGGGCAATTCTCCCGGAGATCGGCCGAGACAAAATCTTCCCCTTTGCCTTGACAGCTTGGATAATGGTTATTAACTAATAACAATTCTATGGAAAGCTTAAGCCGGATCACCCGGACCCCAACCAGGTCTTGCCGGTGGTCGGCGTGGGCGAAACCGCAGAAAATAACCTCCCAGCCCGCTTGTTTAACCTCCCGGCCGTGATTATGTAATGACCAGCAGCCGGGGCACCAAAGGCTGCGCCGGGTCATGGGGTCTCCCCCAACGGCCTACCCGATTCGAGAAAAAGGAGCAGGGCATGGGCACCTATCTGATCATCGGCAACGGCGTGGCGGGTAATGCCGCGGCGGAAAATATCCGGAAACATGACCCGGAAGGCAAGATTGTCATCTTTTCCAGGGAGAGCCACCCTTTCTATTATGTCCCCGCCCTGCCGGAGTACCTATCCGGGGAAAAGCCGGCGGACCACCTGATTATTCATCACCTGGACTGGTACGATCAGCACCGCCTCGACCTGCACCTGAACACCCGGGTCACCGCCATCGACCCCGACCGAAAAGTGGTGGAGACCGACACTGGCGAGCGCTTCCCCTTCGACAAGCTCCTCCTGGCCACCGGGGGCCAGGCCTTTGTGCCGCCCATCAAGGGGGCGGAGGCGCCCGGGGTGTTTACCTTGAAGACCCTGGCCGATGCCGACCGCCTCAAGCAACGGGCGGCCACCGCCAACACCGCGGTGTTGATCGGTGGCGGCCTCCTGGGTCTCGAAGCCGGCAACGGCCTGCGCAAGCTGGGCGTGAAAGTCATCGTGGTGGAGTTTTTTCCCCGGCTCCTGCCCCGGCAGATGGACGTCCCCGGGGCCGCCATCCTGCAGCGCCAGATGGAGGACATGGGTTTTACCTTCCACCTGGGGGCTACTACGGAAGAAATCATCGCCGGTCCGAACGGCCTCCAGGTCTGCCTGAAAAGCGGGGAAAAGATCAGGGGAGACCTGGTGCTGATTTCCGCCGGGGTGCGGCCGGATCTCACCCTGCCCCGGGCCCTGGGCCTGGACATCGACAAGGGCGTCAAGGTGGATGACACCATGAAAACCTCCCGGGACGACGTTTACGCCGCGGGGGACCTGATCGAACACCGGGGCCGCGTCTACGGCATCTGGCCCGCCGCCATGGAACAGGGCAAGGTGGCCGGCGCCGCCATGGCCGGCCAGGCCGCCGCCTACCAGGGCACCCTGCCGTCCAATGTCCTCAAGGTGGTGGGGATCGACCTGGTGGCCGCCGGAGACATCGACGCCGAGGGCCTGCTCGAAGCCATCGTCCATAAGGATGAGGCCAAGAAGACGTATCGCAAACTGGTGATCCGGGATAATGTCCTGGTGGGCGCCATTCTCCTGGGCGATATCCGGGGCAGCGCCGAAATCCAACAAGCCATCCAGAACCAACGGGACATCAGCGCCCTGAAAGGGGAACTGGCTCAGGAACTCTTTGATTTTAAACGCCTGGCCTAAGAGGCCGGGGCCTATACGGCCCGGCCGCGGCAGGCCGCAACCCTAATAACGATCAATCACGCTGAAAAGGAGCACGTCATGGAACTTCCCGTTTATGTCACCGTCGAGGAAGTGCAACGCGTCTGCCAGGCCCTGGGCATCCGGGACTGGACCAAGCTGACGGATGAAAAAGTCTTGCCCGAAGAGGCCAAAGTGATTCTGAAGGCAGTCAACGTTGAGGGCATGCCCATCCCTCTGGAGGATTTCATCACCGGCCTGGAGGTGGAACTGGAACACGGCACCCGCTTTCCTGACGCCAACGTCACCAATAACCACCCCATCCTCACCGGCAAGATCGTCCTGGCCCACCTCAAGGAGACCATGGATTATTACGAGCGCCTGGACGTGGCCGAACTGGAGGGGGACCTCCTCAAAGCCGTGAAGGCCAAAGACCTGACCAAGGCCGCGGATAAATACCGGAAACTCCTGAAGGCTAAACTGGCCCTGGCCCAGGCCGAAGCCGGGGAGATCTCTTAGGAAGGAAATGTGAGGGGGGGCAGGGGTTAAGCGGTGATGGCCAGGTCTGGGAACTAAGAAGGGAGTAGTTACGCAGGAGAAATGGCCTCAGCCATTAGCTTCGGGGCGCGCTGGGGCGGGGGCTCGGGCAGGCCACGGCGCCTCCCGGGCGGGCAGGTCTGGATTGAAAACTCTCAGCCGGTCAGCAAGGAGGATTCTACTGAACGCTGAGTCGTGGTGGCGATCACCGGCCCGACTCCCTTACCCGTCCAGGGTGAAGTCTACGAACTTCTCCAACTGGGCGATCCGTTTCTGAATCGTCTCCAGTTCCTGGGGCAGCATCCGGGCCCGGCACCTCAGGTCCGCCAGTTCTTCTTCCAGGGTGGCGTATGACCTGGCAGCCGGGATATCCCACCACATGGCCGGGCCATAACCGGGGAAGCCAAAATCGTTCCCCCGGCGGAAGGAACGCACCCCGTTCTCCCATGGCCGCATCCTTTTAAAACTTGACATGCTCTCACCCTCCCGAAGTAGGGCATAATGGCGCGCCGAGGGCTTGATTCCCGTCCGGTCACATCTATCCCATTCTCGCGTGATAGATAATGGTTTTTGCCGGCATTTGTCAACCAGAATATGATCTTTGCCGATTAGTTAAGGGTTGCCGGATGAAGCGGGATCGATACGACAATCGCCTGAGAAGCGGGCCCTACCGGGAATTTCATCGAGTATCCACCTATTCTCTTGGCAGGTAACCGAAAAATAGGATATAAGCAAACGAGATATAAAGCGAATTGGTAACCTGATCATGAGATTCAACTTTTTGCACATGGATATCCGGGCGCGGGCCCTGCTCTGGGCGACGCTGGTAGGTGCGGTCATGCTTTTCGGGTGCCAGGCCTCCCAGCCCCCGTTGAGCCCTGCCGCCGCCAGTTTTAAGAGAGAAATAAAACAGTGCTTGACCACACTCTCCGCCTCCCTGGTGGAGCCGATCGCCAAAAGGGACCTGAACGGCATCCAAACCGCGCTGGATAAAATCGAGCCGCAAGCCGTGAAATTGTGCCGCATGTGTCCTTTCAACATCGGCGTCCTGAACCGCAATGGCGAGACCTTGGCGGTGCATCCTCCCAAGGATCATACCCGCAATTTCTCGAGCTATGACCTGGTGATCAAGGCCATTAACAGCAAGAAGATCCAGCAGCAGCGGTTCTTTCTCCAGAACGGCTCCGAACTCTATATCATCTGCGCCCCCATCATGCGCGATGATCAGGTGATCGGCCTGACCGCCATCGCCATCAGCGCCGAGGAAGCCAAGCAGAGATGGGGCCTCACGGAAAAAGAGTTCATGGCCATAGATTTTAATACGTAAAGTCGTCCTCCCGCATTATTGAGGGTTCCTAAATTGGCCATCTCCTCCCTGACCCAGGTCACGACCTTTTCCCCAAGATATGGAACATCCTAGCGTGGCGGGGCGGGGTCATACCATCGTGGTGCAGGGCGACCGGGGGCAACACCTCACCCTCGCCATCTCCGGCCGGCTCGCCCTGGACAACCTGCAAGCCTTCAATTCCGAGGTTCAGGCCGTCCTCCAGAAAATGATTCCCGCCGGCCTCACGGTTGACCTGGCCGATGTCCACTTTCTGGATAGCGCCGGGGCCCTGGCCCTGATCGAGCTGGAGAGCGAAGCCCGGGCCCGCTCCATAACCTATGAGCTCGTGAACCTCACCGACAAGGCCCGGGGGATCATGGGCCTCATCGACCCGCAAGCCCTGACCACCCCGCCGCTCATCACCGAACGCCAGACCGGCAATTTCCTGGAACGGGTGGGTGCGGCAACCCTCGATATCCTCAACGATTTTAAAAGGGTGTTGACCTTCCTGGGGGAACTCCTGGGGGCTTTGACCCACGCGCTCTTCCATCCCCACGCGGTGCGGTGGGAGGACGTGGCCTTCTACATGAAGCGGGCCGGGGTGGACGGGCTGCCCATCGTGGGGCTTATCAGTCTGCTCCTGGGCCTCATTCTGGCCTTTATGTCGTCGCTCCAGCTCAAGCAGTTCGGGGCCAATATTTACGTGGCCTCCCTGTTGGCCATCGCCATTGTCAAGGAATTGGGGCCCATCATGACCGCCATCCTGGTGGCGGGACGGTCGGGATCGGCCTTTGCCGCGGAAATCGGCACCATGATGGTCAACGAAGAGGTGGACGCCCTCACCACCATGGGGTTTACCCCTGTCCGGTTTCTGGCCGTGCCCAAGGTCCTGGCGGCCATGATCGTGGTGCCCCTGCTCACCCTCTATGCCGACCTCTTCGGCATCATCGGCGGCGTGATCGTGGGCGTCCTGGGGCTCGACCTGACGGTCTATACCTATTTGAAGGAAACCCAGAGAAGCCTCAGTTTGCTGGATATTATCACCAGCCTGATCAAATCCGGCGTCTTTGCCGTGCTGATCGCCGGCATCGGCTGTCAGCGCGGCTTTGAGGTCAGAGGCGGGGCCGAGGCCGTGGGTTCCGCCACCACCTCCGCGGTGGTGGCCGCGATTTTTCTCATTATTGTGACGGATTCGGCCTTTGCCCTGGTCTTCCAGTATCTCCACATTTAACCGGGGAGGGCCGGGCGGCTGCCTTCCTCACTGACAGGTTCATAATGGCCATTGCTTCGCCAACGCCGGTTATCGTCGTCGACCAGTTGACGGCCCGCTTCGGGGATAATACCATCTTCGAGCGGGTGAGCTTTCAGGTCAACCAGGGGGAGATCCTCGTGATCCTGGGGGGCAGCGGCTGCGGCAAATCCACCCTGCTGAAACACCTGATCGGGCTGTATCAACCCGCGGGCGGCCAAGTCCTGGTCAACGGCGTCAACCTCAACACCGATGACGACCGGGTCTTGCACCAAGTGCGCATGGGGTTCGGGGTGCTGTTTCAGTCCGGGGCGCTGTTCGGCTCCATGACCCTGGCGGAAAATGTCTCCTTGCCCATCCATGAATACACGGACCTGGACCCGGACACCATCGAGCTTATCGTCAGGATGAAGCTGGGCCTGGTAAGCCTGGCAGGCTACGAAAACCATCTCCCCTCGGAGATCTCCGGGGGCATGAAGAAGCGGGCGGGGCTGGCCCGGGCCATGGCCCTGGACCCCACGATCCTCTTCTTCGATGAACCCTCCGCCGGGCTGGACCCCGTCACTTCGGTGGAACTGGACAACCTGATCAAGGGCATCAATGCCGGGATGGGCACCACCATGGTGATTGTCACCCACGAACTGGAATCCATCTTCAACATCGCCCACCGGGTGATCATGCTGGACAAGAGCGCCCGAGGTATCATCGCCGAAGGCGACCCCCGGGAGCTGAAAGACCGCTCCTCCGACCCCCGGGTAATAAACTTTTTTAATCGTCGGCCGGCCACCAGCCCTGCGCCCCAAGGAACGTAACATGGCCAGACAAAGTACTAATCTGATTATTGGCCTCTTTGTGATCCTCGGCGTCCTCCTGGGCGTCGTCGCCGTCATCTGGGTGGGCGCCACCAGCTATTTCCAGAAGGGTGAGACCTATGTCTCCTATTTTGATGAGTCGGTGCAGGGCCTCCAGATGGATTCCAGCGTCAAGTTCCGGGGCGTCGAAGTAGGGATGGTAAAACAGATCCGGGTGGCCCCCGACAACCACCTTATTGGCGTGGTCATGAAGATCAACATGCGGGATGACCTGCAAAATAACGCCGTGGCCCAGCTTAAGGCCGCGGGAATCACCGGCGTCATGTTCGTGGAACTGGACCTTAAGAAACCCGGAGATCTGGATCTCTCCCCCAAGATCGACTTTCCGTCGGAATATCCCATTATTCCGACCCGCCCCTCCGAGATGCAAAAGCTCGTGGCCGGCATCACCGAGATCATGAAAAAGTTCAACGAGATCGACACCAAGGCCATCTCCGACCAGCTGATCGCCACCACTAAGGCCATGGAAGATTTGGTCAAGGGCAAGCAGATGACCAGCATTATGACCCGGATGGCCGCCGCCGCCGGTAACCTGGACCGCCTCACCGCCCGGGGGGACAAAGTGCTGGCCGACGCCGCGCTGGATAAGACCCTGGCTGAGACCCGAGAAGCCCTCAAAGGGGCCCGCACCATGCTGGCCACGGTCAATGACCAGGTCCAGGCCATGCAACTCCCGGCGACCATGGGACACGCCCGGGACCTGGTCCAACAGTTACAACAAACCGACAATAAATTGCGGCAAAATTCCGAAACCCTGGAGTTGCTCATCCAGAGACTCTATGAGCGCCCTTCGGATCTCCTGTTCGGCAAGCCCCCTAAGAAAAGGTGGAATGAATGAAGCCTGTGCGTGAACCGATGCGGCCTGCGCCACCTCATCCGGGCCGGTCCCTGGGACTGCCCGGGATCATTGCCCTGCTCCTCACCCTCCTGGCGCCCCTTTTGGTCGGCTGCGGCAAACCGCCCATGCTGGTGCACCAGTACATCCTGGAATACCCCGCGCCGGTGCTGGGCCGCCGGACCAAAATCCCGGAGGCCCTCAAGGTGGGGCAGTTCTCCGTAGCCCAGGCCTTTAACACCAACGCCATGGTCTACCAACCCCAAGCCTTCAAGAGTGAGGTCTATAATTACAGCCGCTGGCGGGTCAACCCCGGCTACCTGGTCACCGACTACCTCCTGCGGGATTTTAGGAACGCGGGCCTCTTCAACGCGGTGTTCGGCCCCAACAGCAACGGCAAGTACCGCTACCTGCTGGAAGGCGGCGTGGAAGACTTTCAGGAAGTGGATGAGCCCGACGGCTGGAAGGCGGCCCTGACCCTGACCGTCACCCTCCTGGACGTCACGCAGCCGGAGCTGCCCCAGCGGGTGGTCTTCCAAAAAAACTACCGGGCCCTGGAACCCATGCCCGAGAAAACCCCCCAAGGCCTGGCCCAGGCCATGAGTCGGGCCCTGGAGCAGGTCTCGGCCCGCATCCTCACCGACACTTACGAGGCCGCCCGCCGGAGAAGCGCCGGCAAGTAGGGAGCACCCTCATAGTTCCCTGTACTGAGGTAATCAGCCAAGATTACCTCGCGCCTGGATTGACCACCGCCAGCTATCAACTCCCTATCTTGAGATTAGCCTTTGGATACAACCTTGCGGATAATGGCAAGATAGTTGGTTAGTTGGTCAATAATTATTTATTCGATATTCGAGAGAAACAGGCGTCGCCTTGATTATTTCGATGAGATAGCCCTCGATGGGCACTCTATTTTCACCGGGCCTCACTCTGATAGGAATTGTTTCGGCAGGCACAACAATATGGTAGTCAGTTGCGGGAGCAAGGGTTATCGATGAAATATTTGCCTGCGAAGCGGCATTTAAGTTAGCAGTGTTAGTAATTCCTTGATAATTTCCGCTCAGTGTTGATCTTGCACTGCCAGTGGTGGTGGAAAAAACAGGGGGTCTACTCATCGTCGTCTCATTGGTCATAATCCTAACATCGTGCCTGTAGAGCACAACTTCGCCATTCTGCTCAATGCCGGCAAATCGAATCTCCGAGTAGCCTTCGTTAGTTTTTCTTCCAAACAGATCAGCTTTTCCAAAAGCGTTTTCCAGATTTCTCTGTTTGTTAATTCGCAAGACAACGTCGCCTACGCCAGAAATAAGCTGCTGGCCAACTGGCTGCTCGGCCTTTGTCTTGTGTTCAATAGTAGCACATGCTGCAAAACTAAGTGACAAACAAAGTATCATGACATAAATTCTCATTGATTCCCCCTGAAAAATATTTCATGATACATTGTAAGGCGTCTAATGATCTCATAATTGGTGGAAAAATAGACCCTTACATCGAATCTTAACCCTCTAATCTCTGTCGCCCTTTATTAGTGATACTGTACATACCTCGGGAAACCCTCTTCAGGTCACCAGCCTGAACCATGTTTGAAACATGGCTCCGAACTTGATGCTGATAGGCAGGACGCAGTTGCCATTTTGTTTCTCTGAGGTTCTCTTTCGTAAGAGTCATAAAAGTCCCGTTTTCTAAATACCTATAGATCTGCTGAAGATTCGCTGTGCCGCCAATCGACATTACGATCTTTAAGATCGTCAATTCCCAAACATTCATGCCGCTCGTTCCCTTTCGACTTCGTATTGGGCATCAACTGACATCTCGAAGCTTGACTGAAAATTTGAGGTCATTTTGAATAGCTTGAAAAACTGGGGGCAAGCTGCCCCGTTGCCTCATGTATCATGTTGTGCACCCTTAAGATAGATTAAGATACTGGATTCTTTGATATATTTTTGGAGTGCCGGTGAACTATCTCCCAGGTCAATGTTAAGATCAATTTTATATGGAAGTAGCTCACTGAGTTCCTTCCGATAAATTGGAGCTATTTTAAACCATGCGAGCCATAATTCGTTTCCCGACAAATCATTCCATATTTCATCCTTGATTAGAGTTTCATCAAGCTTTAATAAAATATCAATATCGCTATCAGGCTTATTATCATCCTTAATTCTGCTGCCAAAAACATATAATTTCTCAATTTCTTCTTTACTTTCTGCCCAATGACTCAATATATCGATAATTTGGTTAATATCCATACGGCCTATTATTAGTCTCTTCTGTCTACAAAGCGGGGATCAGTCACCCTGTTCACTTCGGGTTCGCGGCCAGATAGTCATTGATGAATTTGTCGACATCGTCGCCAATAAAAACCCGTATCTCTCTAATTTTGTTTATCCCAACGGCCCCTACGCTACTCGTGCTCCATATCTTACCAGGGACTTTAAACCCTCTGTCAAGAGTGACCCGTTCTTTTAAATCTACTTCCAATGAAAAGACAATGAGACTTAAACTGTTCATTTCAGTTACAGTTACATGAAGGTATGGCATCCCCGGTGTAAACGCACTTTCCGCAAATGTCAGGACCTTAATACCCGCCTTGCGGAGTCTTAGTTCGACATCCGTTTTTATCTGAGCAGTACTAAGACCCATATGCTCGGCTTCGGGTTTTAGATCCTCAACCACAACTTCTACCCCTTTCAGGCCCTTAAGTGCCTCTTTTTGATGGTACTCGGCCGAATGAGAGATTGCCGGAAGTAGAAAAAACACCATGGCCATCACCAGGGCACCCTTTCTCTTAAGCCTCATTTCTCAATCCTCCTACAAGTTCACATTGCCACAAGAAAAGTCTGGTTGTCAAGGAGGTGGCGGTCGAAGCGGTTAGGGTTCGGGTTGATTTACTTTTGGGGATAATTTAATGAACCACCTTTTAATAACTGCTATATATCTAGAAATTTATTGATCCTAAAATTTCTTCTAGATTTATCTCATATCCCGAATTTTCAGAAGATCAATATTTTTAAAAGGTTTCTGTAGTTCCACCCATGAATAAGTACCTTAAAGTCAGGTAACCTCACTATGCCGTTTCCCGGCGCCTTGGCCGCCCCCGGATAAGGACCCCGATCGCCTCGCCCTTGCCCCCAGCATCGCACCTTGCCACGAGAAGTGGGTAACTTTGCTCCTGAGACCCCTTGACAATGGAAAATCAATATCTATTAACAATAATTATTAAGTTCAGGAAATCCTGCCGGCATCCGGTCCATGATCATGGCTGATCCTCGAGAACGTCTGGCGCACCTGGTGCGGGTGCTCAAGGAGAAAGGCTGCCGCGTCACGCCCCAGCGGCTGGCCCTGTTGAAAATCATCGCCGGGAGCGCCGGACACCCGAGCATTGAACAGATCTATGAACAGCTCAAGGCGGATTTTCCCACCACCAGCCTGGCGACCGTCTATAAAACCGTGAGCCTGCTCAAGGACCTGGGCGAGGTCTTGGAACTCAACCTGGCCAACCTGGGCAGCCGGTATGACGGCAAGAAACCTTACCCGCACCCCCACGTCATTTGCACCCGGTGCGGCCAAATCCTTGATCCCGAGTTTGCCGCCCTGGCCGAGATCGCCCAAGCCGTGGCGCGGCAGACCGGCTATCGGATCACCCATCACCAGTTGAACTTCTTTGGCCTGTGCCCGCGCTGTCAGCAGGCGGAGCCCCCGGCCTGAATAAGGAGGGCAGAAGATGACCAAGGAGAAAAAGACTTACACCACCGCCTTTGGGATACCGGTGCCCGATGACCAGAACAGCCTGACGGCCGGGGCGCGCGGCCCGGTGCTCATGCAGGACGTGCATCTCTTGGAAAAACTAGGCCATTTTGATCGCGAGCGCATTCCGGAGCGGGTAGTCCACGCCAAAGGGGCGGGCGCGGGTGGATATTTCGAAGTTACCGCCGACGTGACCAAATACACCAGAGCCAAGTTTCTCTCGGCCATCGGCAAGCGCACCGAGGTCTTCGCCCGGTTTTCCACCGTGGGGGGCGAGAAGGGCTCGGCCGACGCCGCCCGGGACCCCCGCGGTTTCGCCCTCAAGTTTTACACGGAGGAGGGCAATTACGATTTCGTCGGCAACAATACCCCCGTCTTCTTCATCCGGGACCCCTTAAAATTTGCTGATTTCATCCATACCCAGAAACGGCACCCGGCCACCAATTGCAAGGACGCGGACATGTTCTGGGACTTCCTGTCGTTGACGCCGGAATCCATGCATCAGGTCACCATCCTCTTCTCCGACCGGGGCACCCCGGCCACCTTCCGCAACATGAACGGCTACAGCAGCCACACCTATAAATGGTACAACGGCAAGGGCGAATACGTCTGGGTGCAATACCATTTCAAGACGGATCAGGGCATCAAGAACCTGACCCGGCAGGAGGCGCAGCGTATCTCCGGTGATGACCCGGATCACGCCACCCGGGACCTATACAAGGCCATCGCCCGGGGCGATTACCCTTCCTGGACCCTGGAAATGCAAATCCTGACGCCGGAACAGGCCCGGGATTTTCGCTGGGATATCCTGGACATCACCAAGGTCTGGCCCCACAGCGAAGTGCCGCCCGTCAAGATCGGCAAGCTGGTGCTGAACCGCAACCCGGCCAATTATTTCGCGGAGGTGGAGCAGGCGGCCTTTTGCCCCGGCAATCTGGTGCCGGGCATCGCCATCTCCCCGGACAAGATGCTGCAGGCCCGGGTATTTTCGTACCACGACACCCACATCCACCGGCTGGGGCCCAACTACCACCTGATCCCGGTGAACGCCCCCAAATGCGCCCCGGAATTAAGCTACCAGCGCGACGGCTTCATGCGGGTGGACGCCAACGGCGGCGGGGGCCCCAATTATTGGCCCAACAGCTTCGGGGGTCCGGAGCCGGACCCGACCACCGGCGAGCCGCCCTTTGAGGTCTCCGGGCCGGCCGGGCGTTTTCCCTTCAGTTTTCCCAACGACGACTTCGTGCAACCCGGCAACCTCTACCGCCAGGTGATGACCGATCAGGACCGCACGAACCTGGTGGGGAATGTTGTGGATCATCTGGGCGGGGCGCAAAAACGCATCCAGCTGCGGCAGACCGCGCTCTTCTTCAAGGCGGACCCGGATTACGGCCGGCGCGTGGCCCAGGGTCTGGGGTTGGACCCGGCGGAAGTTGAACGCCTGGCCGCCATGTCCCATGAGGAGCGAGCCAGGGCCACCGCCTAACCCGTGGGCGCCTCCCCCCGGCAGAGTTCCAGGACGATCAACTCGTCGAGGGCGTCCCGGCTGCGGCGGTACGCCTCCAGGGCGCGGCCGAAGGGATCCGGTACGGGGCGGTGGATCACTCTGGCGGCGTCGGCCGGGCGGAGGCGTCCTTCCAGGGCATGCGTCGACAGATTGACCACCAGGCGAAACTCCGAAAGATCAAACTCGTCCAGGCCCTTGGAGCGTAAAGCCGCGGTGTCCACCCCCACCTCGGCCAGCGCTTCCAGGGTCTCCGGCGCCACCCATCCCAGGGGAGAGAGCCCGGCGGAAGCCGCCTCCCAGCGGTCGCCGCACCGGTGCCGGGCCAGGGCCTCGGCCATAATGCTGCGGCAGGAGTTCCCCAAGCAAATAAAGAGTATTTTCGGTTTCGGCATGGCGCCCGATTTCCTGGGAAAGTTATGGTTGGGGATGGCCTCCCGCAAGCCTCCCACCCTCAATCCTTACAGGGGGTTGGGAGGGGAGTTTGAGGGGAGGGCGGGGGAACCCTTACAAAAAACTTCCCCCGGCCCTCCCCTCAAATTTTACTCTCCCCTCACCACCAGCACTGCGGCGCCCTGGATTTGGCCGTGGCGCAGGCGTTCCAGGGCTTCGTTGGCCCGGCTCAGGGGAAAGGTCTGCACTTCGGTTTTGACCGGCACCTGGGGGGCGATGCGCAGGAACTCCTCGCCGTCGGTCCGGGTCAGGTTGGCCACCGAGCGCACCACCCGTTCCCCCCAGAGGATATCATAGGGGAACGACGGGATATCGCTCATGTGGATGCCGCCGCTGACCACGACCCCGCCCTTGGCCGAGGCCCTCAGGGCCGCGGGGATCAGCGCCCCCACCGGTGCGAAAATAATGGCCGCGTCCAGTTCCTCCGGGGGCTTCTCTTCTGAGCTGCCGGCCCACACGGCTCCCAGCCGCCGGGCGAACTCCTGGGTCTCGTTATCTCCCGGGCGAGTGCAGGCATAGACCTTCTTGCCCTGATATACCGCGATCTGGATGGTGATGTGGGCCGCGGCCCCAAAGCCGTAAATTCCCAGGCGCTCTCCCGCGTCTTGGGCCAGGCGGTAGGAGCGGTAGCCGATGAGCCCGGCGCACAACAGCGGCGCGGCCTCGGCGTCGCCGTAAGAGGGCGGCAGGGGAAAACTGTAGCGCTGGTCGGCCACGGTGTATTCGGCGTAACCCCCGTCCAGGGTGTAGCCGGTGAACCGGGGATTATCGCACAGGTTCTCCCGGCCCTGGCGGCAGTAGCGGCAGGTGCCGTCGGTGTATCCCAGCCACGGCACCCCGATGCGGTCCCCCACCCGAAACTGCCGGACCGCCCTCCCGGTCTCCACCACCGTGCCCACGATTTCATGCCCCAGGATCAGGGGCAGTTTGGGATGGGGCAGTTCCCCGTCCACCACGTGGAGGTCCGTGCGGCACACCCCGCAGGTATGCACGCGGATGAGCACCTGTTCCGGTCCCGGCCGTGGCGCCGGCACTTCCCGCCACTGCAGCGGCTGACCGGGGGTTTCCAACACCATGGCCCGCATCTTTTCCGGTGTTGCCATTGTCTCTACTCCAAGGCTGGATTGAGCGGGGCAACCCCGTCAGGTTGGCTTGTTGAAGGAGGGTGGCCGGGGCAGGACAACGCAGGCCGCGCCTTACAATAATTTCGCCCCTAATTCGGCGATCCCGGACCTCTCCCCTTTGATCAGGGTGATGTGCCCGGAGATTTCTTCGCCTTTGATTTTCTCCACTAAATAACTCAGGCCATTGGAAGAGGAGTCGAGATAGGGATGGTCGATCTGCTCCGGATCGCCGGTAAAGACGATCTTGCTGCCGCGCCCGACCCGGGTGAGGATGGTCTTGATGACGTGGGGGCTCAGGTTCTGACTCTCATCGCAGATGATGAACTGCTTGGGGATGCTCCGGCCGCGGATATACGTGAGAGCCTCCAGTTCGATCTTGCCGTTGGCGATCAAGTAATCGATGCAGCCGTTGGGTTGGATATGTTCGTTACACAGATATTCCAGGTTGTCATAAATGGGTTGCATCCAGGGTCTGATCTTATCTTCCTTGTCACCGGGGAGATAGCCGAGGTCGTTGCCCAAAGGCACGATGGGCCGGGTAATGAGGATACGGTTGTATTGGCCGTTGCCTTCCAGGACCTTTTCCAACCCCGCCGCCAGGGCCAGGATGGTCTTGCCGGTGCCGGCTTTGCCCACCAGGGTCACTACCTGGATTTGATCATCCAGGAGCAGATCCAGGGCGAATTTCTGCTCCTTGTTCAGCGCCTTGATGCCATAGACCGCCTTGCCGTCATGCGCCAGTTTATGGAGGCGGTGGTGGGAATATCTGGTCAGGGCCGATTTTGAGGGCGATTCGCTCCACTTGAGGATACAAAACTGGTTGGGATGCATCTCGCCCTGGTACTCCAGGGACCCCTCCTGATAAAACCGGTCGATCTCGGTAGGGGAAAGATATACTTCCCCGACGCCGCTGTATAATTGGTGGTAATCCACCTTGTCGCTGTAAAAATCTTCGGCGGTGACCCCCAACACATCGGCTTTGATACGCAGATTCAAATCTTTGGTAACCAGAATGACGGGAGTCTGGCCATTATTCATGAGAGAATACGCCAACGCCAGAATCATATTATCGGTGCTATTTAAATCAATACCATTCAGATGATCGTGAGACTTGTTACCATTGATCTCAATTCTGACCGAGCCGCCATTGGCAAGTCCTACCCCCTCTGATAACCGTCCTATTCCCCGCAATTCGTCTAATTTTCTGGATACTTCCCGGGCGTTCCGCCCAACCTCGTCACTTCTTCGTTTGGTACGATCCAACTCTTCAACCACCGATAGCGGCAATACGATCATATTATCTTCAAAAGCAAACAACGATTCAGGTTCGTGCAGCAGAACATTTGTGTCCAAAATATAGGTCTTTTTCATGGATTTTAATCTTTTAATGATATCCCATGGATGCCGGTCTGGACAGCCGAACCCTTGAATCTTTCTAATAATTCCAAACTGTTACACTGCACCGGCCGATATCTATAAGTATGCCATAATCGCCCGGTTTTGGGAAGCGTTTTCGCCGGCAAATATTTCGGTTCGAGACCGATGTGATTAATATCGCTTAAAATTAACCAAATATTAATGAATCCGACATTAATCGATAATATTACCGCGTTATTAAAGTAGCGGTAATAACACGCTTTTTGGGGAGACGGGCAGGTTGCCGGCTCCCTATATGCCGGAGGAGGCCGGAAATGTGGTATTTAATCTGTTTTATGGCGGGGGTGGGGGTGGGTAGTCTGGCGACTTTGTTGAGATTTGAAACCAGATGTCGGGATTGCGGCGTGCGGGCAGACTGTGAAGAATTCCCCTGACGGGAGTATGAAGATCTTGGGAGAATCAAAGAAGAATCAAGTTATCTGCAGGCCTGAACCTGGGTAAACTGCGGCATCGCCGGCCCAGGGCTCCCCTCCGGCTCAACCGGCCGGCTTGCCAAGACCCCGCCGGGGCCCAGACGTAGCCGGATCTTTCCCCCGGCGCCGCGATCCTCTCACCTTTGCCTCGCAGTTGATATCAGGGTTTTTACCCCCTCAAAATCAGTAATTGCCCGTATTGATCCCTCTGCTGAAACAAGTAAAATTCCCCTCAGGATAAGGCGCGAGGAAAAGATTTGGAGTTTTCAGGGAAAAAGAGGAAGCTGCCTCCCCTGTTGAAAGCAGTCTTCCCCAAAGGAGGCCACATGGGATTCGACAAGAATTTGGCGGAAGAGCGCCCCGTAGAGGGGTGGCAGGATGAACCCATCAGATCGGCCAGCACCTACTTAACAGAAGAGAAACGAGCTGCGATCAAGCTGGAGGATGGGTCTATCATTAAGGGGAAAATTAACATCCTCTCAGAGCCCGCCAATGAAAACAATGATCTGTTTCTGAAGTATTCCGATAATCGGGGGGCTTTCTATAACCGGATCAGCGATATCTTCACTAAGGGCAAAAATCCCTTTATTGTCATTTTCGATGCCATCGTCGAGGGCCAGCCCGGAAGAGTTTTAATCATCAATAAGCATAAGATCCTCTGGGTTTCCCCGGAGGATTAAGCCAGAAGCCCGCCAGACTATCCTGTCCTCAAACCGGCGCGACCCCTGCCGGGACGCGGCCGGATCACGCATGCCCTCATCCCCCGCCCAGGGTGATGCCATGCCCCCGGGCGCAGGTTTCTAAAGCCGCCAGCAGGTCCTCGCCTTTGGCCAACCGGCCCATGATCTTCCGACCGGGCGTTACCACAATGTGTATTCGGCTTCCTCCTTGTGGAAAAGATTGTTGAGGGGAGGGCCTGTGCCCTTGGCCCTCTCCCCCAAACTTCTCCGCCAAAGCCCGCCGTAGCTTTGCCCCCTGGTTTTGTGGTAAAATTAATAGTACCCATTCCACATGAACCAGACCATTTTAGCCGATAACTTTTCACTGCTCACTGCTTACTGTTCACCCAGGAAAAAAGCCATGTCCAGCCTCAAAGAGCTGGCCCGCCTTATACAGGAGTTGGAAGATCAGCTGGTGGCCTGCATGCGCTGCGGCCTGTGCCAGGCGGTCTGCCCGCTGTTCGCCGAAACCGGGCGGGAGGCCGACGTGGCCCGGGGCAAGCTGGCCCTACTGGACGGCCTGGCCCAGGAAATCCTCCGGAATCCCCAGGGGGTCCAGGATCACCTGAACCGCTGCCTGCTGTGCGGCTCCTGTGCCGCCAACTGTCCCAGCGGCGTCAAGGTCCTGGATATCTTTATCAAGGCCCGGGCCATCCTGGCGGGCTACATGGGGCTGTCCCCCTTGAAAAAAGCGGTCTTCCGGGGCCTGTTAAGCAAGCCGGACTGGTTCAACCGCATCCTGGCCTGGGGCGCCAGGTTTCAGGGGATTTTTGTCAAGCCGGTGGACGACCTCTTGGGCTCCTCCTGCGCCCGGTTCATGTCGCCGCTCCTCGCCGACCGCCACTTCAAACCCCTGGCGCCCGTGCCCTGGCACCGGCAGGTGTCCCGGCGGGACACCGCTCCCGGGGCCTCCGGCCTCAAGGTGGCCTTCTTCGTGGGCTGCCTCATTGACAAGATCTATCCCCAGGTGGGCGACGCCGTGCTCACGGTACTGGAACACCACGGGGTGGGGGTCTATCTCCCCGCCGGCCAGGGGTGTTGCGGCATTCCGGCGCTGTCCGGCGGCGACACCCAAACCTTCACGGAGTTGGTGCGCCATAATCTGGCGCTTTTTGCGGATAACGCCGCCCCATACGATTACCTGGTCACCGCCTGCGCCACCTGTACCGCCACCATCAAAAGGCTCTGGCCCCTCATGATGCAGGATACCGACCGGCGGACTCAGGAACGGGTGGCCGCCCTGGCGGCCAGGACCCTGGATATCAGCCAGTTCCTGGTGGAGCAGGTGGGGGTGGCCGCTGCGGCCGGGCGCGGCGCAGATAGCCGGGTTCCCCTGACCTACCATGATCCCTGCCATCTGAAAAAATCCCTGGGGGTGGCGGCCCAGCCCCGGGCCCTGCTGCAGGCCAACCCCGGCTATACCTTTCGGGAGATGCCCGAGTCCGACTGGTGCTGCGGCTGCGGCGGCAGTTTCAATCTCCAGCACTATGAGGCCTCCGCGGCCATCGGCCGGCGCAAGCGAGACAATATTGCCGCCTCCCACTGCCGGGTGGTGGCCACCGGCTGCCCAGCCTGTATGCTGCACATCACCGACATGCTGTCCCAGGCCGGGATGCGGGTCATGGTAAAACACACGCTGGAGATCTACGCCGAAGCCTTGAAGGGCACGTCAAGGCGATAGGGGGGCTGCTATTTGTCCCTAAGCATGAGGGACATCAGGGCTTCATAGATTTTATCCTGCATTTCTTCGTCCAGGGTGCGGTTTTCTATTAGCTCACGGATAATATCTTTCCGGCGAAGGAGAAAATCCTCATATTCGTATAAAAGGCGCTCACATTCCTCTTTTTCGTGGGGGACGCGCACCAGGCCGCAAATGCCGGACCCGGCCAGCAGAATAATAAGGGGGTCCTGCTCGGGAATCTTGGTGTCGATATTGGCGACGGGCTTCTTACCTTTCATGAAGACCACACCCAGGTCATACAAGAGGGGATTAACCTCTTTTAGAGGGTGGGGAATCCCCTCGGTCGGGAGCTCGAAGGTGTCGAAAGGTTTAGTGAGGTCCAGGAAGTCGGGGTCGTAGCCGCGGAGCAAGTCGGGGTGGCTCTCATTTATTTCGGCCAGGATTTGGGCGGCGATCTCCATGGGGCTGGCCTGGCCCCGGCGCCTGGCCGTATTCCTGTTGATAATGCCTTTCTCTTCTTTTTGGCGGATTAATTCAAATAATTCACGCAAACATTCGTAAAGTTCACCCAATAATTCTTCCCGCCGTGCTGGAGACTCAATACCCAACATTTCCAGGATCGCATCGTCCAGTTCCCGGCGGTCGGTCATATCCAGTTCGGAGATGTCGGGGAGCTTATCTAATAAGGCTTCTTTTCCCTTATTTCTATAATCCATTTCTTTAAGGCGGCGTTCCGAAAGGAAGTAGAGGACTTTTCGCTGCTTCAAGTTTTCAAATGCTTGGGCCACGCGTTGCAAAGTAGGTTTAGCCCCTTTCAGAGGATTGGGGACCAGCATCATGTTAACGTCCACGACCTCGGTCTTGAGGAGCCCTTCCACTCCCGCCGGTCTGCCATAGAGAAATTTCGATAGGACTACCAAAGATGAGTTCAAGATTCCCCCCATCACTATGGGATCAGTCGCATCAGGTAAATAAATGTCATATAGATTGCAGTTGCATTGAAGATTATTCTCATTGATCGGGATGGCGTGCTTGTATTGCTGAGATTTAGACCAAAACAAAGCTCCGCGTGCATGCCCGGTGAGATCATACCATTCCCGATCTTTGCTCACCCGGCCTGCAACCGTGGAGCCTTGATGCACATTCTGCCGCTCTCCCCACTTAATATATTTAAGCGCATATGTGCCTTTGAGGTCATCTTTAGATTTTCTGACATAAAGCATCAGGCGCGAACAATCCTCAGGGGAAACCGTAAATCCATCTATCTCCATGAGGTTATGTAGTTCTGGTTCTAAGTATTCAGTCTCAATGGGCCTGACTTCGCCCCGGTCTACTCCGCAGCGCACCAGTTTGACCTGGCCTGATTCCACTGCTTTCCGGGGGACGCCATAAGTCATTCTGAATTCTATCGAGTCGGGGTGGGTTACAAGGCATTGGGCGCTGGCCTCAATGGGAAAAAAGAAGCTGTCGTTGCCGCTTTTCACCCCAAAGCGCACTTCGGCAATATCTCCCAAGGGAGTGAATCGAGTCCCAAAATTATCGATTAACTCAAACCACAGGTCCGGCGCGCGCAGATGAATCCCCCACTTGCCCCCGTAGTATTCACCATCTTGAATTTCTGGGTCATCGCTGCCGGGTGATTTGGACCGGCCCATGATCACCCCCAGCCGTACACCGTCTTTCCACAAATCCCCCTGGCGCACCAGGCGGGCGCGGTACCGTTCATTGACGGTGTTGGCTTTAAGGGCCAGGATTTCGTTGCGGAAATCGTCCGCGGCCTCGAAAGCTCCTCCCGCGGTGACATCATGGACCAGAATCTCCCGGATGGGGCGGCGCAGTTGCACGAAGCGCACCGGGTTCAGCATCCGCTTTTTTTCTTCCGATTGACGGCGAAGAATGGTCACCGCGGTGGCCACCCGGGCCCCCACAAACCACGGTTCGTCGATGCTTTCGAACACGGCCACGATCTCGAAGTTCCGGAGAATCCATTCTTGCAGGTGGAAGCCGTATTCCACATCCAGCCACTGGCTGGAGGTGAGGAGACAGAGATAGCCGTCCTCTTTCAAGAAGCTGGCGGCATGGGGCCAGAAATAGCAGTGAATGTCACTGCGGCCTCCCAGGTCGGCCCCCATCTCCCGCTGCACCAGGGCCTGGTAATATTCTTTGGTGCCACGCTCCGGGTTTTTGCCATTTTTGGCTTTGCGAATCTGTTCCTGCCGGACATAAGGGGGATTGCCGATGACCGCATCCAGGCGGGGGATTTCTACTTTCCGACGCTGAATTTTTCCCAGGCCTTTACTGTGGATCGGCAAAGACATGAAGGCCTTGTCCGCCTTCAGGTCGAAAAAGTCGCTGCGGACGATCTGGGGATAATTTTCGGCGTCAATGAGGTCCCGGGTGGCCAGGTTGATGGTGGTGAGGTGGGTAGCAAACTCATCGACATCCACCCCGAAAAGATCACTCAAAAGTTCTCCATGTGCCCGCCGGGGCTCTTGTTCATGCTTGCGCGCATAAGCCCGCACCAGGAAGGTGCCGCCGCCGCAGGCCGGGTCCATGACCTTTTCCAGGCCGCTGGTAATACAGAAACTATTGATAAGGTCCACCACCTCAACCCGGGTATAGAATTGCCCATATTTCTTGCGTTCTCCGGGGGATAACAGCCTTTCGAAAATATTCCCAATCACCTCATAGTCGAGCCGGGAGAAGTCGAAATCGTGGATTTGGTTAATGAGGTCGCGCCAATAGGGGACGGCGTGATCGGAGTAAAAGGGAATGCGATTGCCGATCTCAGAATGGTCCTCACCAAAGACGGTCTCATAATCATCCGTAACTGCCTTAGCTTGCAGGAAGAATTTCGCTAAACACAGGCGCAGGTCCTCTCCCTTGTCGATATGCTCCTGAACTGAGAGCCTGTCCATCTTGCCGGCAAAGCGTTTGAGCAGGGCCTCATGGAAGACCAGCTTGTTGACCATGGCATAGCAGGCGTACTTGGCGGCCCGCTCCAGATTATCCCGCACCCCTTCTGGGTCATCGACAATGAGCCAGCCTTTAGCCCGCATCCACTGGTCGATTTCCGCCTTTAACTTTGGCTTCTCATAACGGTCCTCCAGTTCGTCCAGGGTGTTAAAGATAGGCTGGTGAAGGGCGGCCTCCAGCATTCGGAGAAATTTTTCATCGGGCAACTGAGTGCCCAGTAGGGCCACGCCGTGGTAAATTTTGGCAAACTCAGACAGAAAATCTGCGAGCCAGGTTTTGATGGCCTGGATGGTGCTGGAGACCTCAAGATGATGTGCCTTATGAACCTGAGCTACCGGCCAGGATCTAAACTGGCGGTCTTTTAGGGGAGCTTCGGCGGAATCGGTTTCCCACAGGACGAACTCATTGACGTTCCAGGTGAAGAAGAACCGGACCCCGGCAAGTCGGGCCTTTCTCCGGGCGTCCTGCACTACGGCTTCGTTGTAAGGACTGCCACCGTCCTTCTGATGCGGCAGCTTGACTTCGCCGGTCAGAACGGCCCTCTTATCCTTGTCAAGCAGGGTCAAATCCCGGCGTTTATCCGAGTCGGAGCTGCGTTGCTCGCATTTCGCCCTGGAGAAGGGCAAACGGGGGGATTTGACCAGGATTTCATTGATCCAGCTTGCCACATCCGCTGTAAATTCCCATTCATTGATTGGGCTTGGCATGGGTTTGAATTTTATCACACTTTTAAGTTCACATGTGGAACACCTTTAGAACAATACAAGAAGGTAGTGTTAAAAAGAAAATTATTTGGTTAGAAGTTCATAGGCGCGACAATATCAGCATCTGTGTCCGGTGAGCAAAGAAGGAAAGCATGTCCCCCACGGCAACGGTACAGGTGGTAATTTATGATGCCCCCGCGGCCAAGGCCTCCAGTTGCGCCTGCGGCTGCGGCGGCCACCATCATCATGGCGAGCGCGACGATCCCCTGGCCGGGGTCAGCCTGGAGATGCAGGCCCGGGCCCTGGCCCTGACCCTGGACGCCGCCTTCCCCGGCCAGGTGCAGGTGGAGTATGTCAACGTCCTCGCCGACCCCCGGGGACCGAGCCTGCCTCAAACCGCCCTGCTCTGCTCCCTGTCCTACCCCACCCCGCTGGTGTACATCAACGGCGAAGGGCGCTTCGCCGGGGCCCTGGCGCCGGAGCGCATCCGGGAAGAGGTGGGAAAGATCCTGGGGCAGCGCTAAAGGGCGGATTTTGGCGGCGGCCGGGGACGGTCGCCCTACCAAAACTTTTGGCGCAGTGGGGAGGGCCTCCGTGCCCGCCATGTCGGCGAACATGCCAAGATCATGACAAACCTTGCCTCCTCCTGAAAAGGGGACTTGACTTTTTCGATAATAATTACTATTTAGGAATAATTAATGAAACTATCTAAGCTTCCCGGAGCCGGCTTTCCGGCGAACCGGCCCTGGGGCCCGGGTGACCAAGCATAGCAGAGGGGAGGGAAGGATAACCGATGGATGTCTTGATGCTGTCTCGGCTGCAGTTTGCGGTGGCCACCTTTTTCCACTTTCTCTTAGTACCCCTGACCCTGGGCTTGTCCATCCTCATCGCCATCATGGAGACCATCTATGTCCACACCGGCGAAGAGGATTACCGGCGCATGGCCAAATTCTGGGGCAAAATCTTTCTGGTGAATTTTGCCGTGGGGGTGGTGACCGGCATTACCCTGGAATTTCAATTCGGCACCAACTGGTCCCGCTACTCCCGCTACGTCGGGGACATCTTCGGGTCCCTGTTGGCCATCGAGGCCACCCTGGCCTTCTTCCTGGAATCCACCTTCCTGGCGGTGTGGGCCCTGGGCTGGAAGCGGCTTTCCCCCCGCCGGCATTGCGTCTGCATCTGGCTGGTGGCTTTTGCCTCCAACCTTTCGGCCCTGTGGATCCTCATCGCCAACTCCTGGATGCAGCATCCCGTGGGGTACGCCATGAAAAACGGCCGGGCCGAACTGAGCGACTTCCTGGCCGTGGTCACCCAGCCCTTTGCCATCCAGCAGTTCCTGCACACCGTCAGCGGCGCCTATATTCTGGCGGGCTTCGTGGTCATGGGGATCAGCGCCTATCACCTGCTCAGGCGGCAACATCTCACCTTTTTCACCAAGTCCTTCCGCCTGGCCCTGGGGTTCGCCCTGATCTTTTCCCTGGCCGAGCTCGTCCAGGGGCACATCCACGGCGCCGAGGTGGCCAAGATCCAGCCCACCAAGCTGGCGGCCATGGAATCCCTGTGGGACACCCAGGCCGGCGCCCCCATGTGGCTGGTGCTGATTCCCGACCAGGCCCGCGAACGCAATGCCGTGGAGTTCGGCCGCATCCCCGCTGCCCTGAGCATGCTGGCCTACCACTCCCCCCAGGCCGTGGTGAAGGGCCTCAAGGACTTCCCCAAGAATGACCGGCCGCCGGTGGCTCTGACCTTTTTCTCCTTCCGCCTCATGGTGGCCCTGGGCTTCCTTTTTGTCCTGCTCACGGTGGTGGGTTGGTTCAAACGCAACCAACTCGAGTCCAGCCCCGGCTATCTGAAAATCATGCTCTACGCCATTCCGCTGCCTTACGTGGCCTTGGAGGCCGGCTGGATGGTGGCGGAAGTGGGCCGGCAGCCCTGGATCGTCTACGGGCTGATGCGCACCAGCGATGCCGTGTCTCCCATCGCCACCTCCCAGGTGTGGCCGACCTTATTGGGCTTCATTCTGGTCTATGCCTTATTGGGAGCGGTGGCTTTCTCCCTCATCCGCAAATTTGCCAAGCAAGGGCCGGAACCGGCGCCGGCCGTCAGCGATCAGGGGGTGGTCTCATGATGTTGCCGACTATCTGGTTTATCCTCTGGGGGGTGTTGTGGGCCGTTTACTTCATGCTGGACGGCTTTGATTTGGGACTGGGAACCCTGATGCCGTTTCTGGCCAAAGACGATAACGACCGGCGGGTCATCTACCGGACTATGGGGCCGTTCTGGGACGGCAACGAAGTGTGGCTCATCACCGCGGGGGGCGTCACCTTTGCCGCCTTCCCCACCACCTACGCCGTGATGTTCAGCGGCCTCTATTCGGCCTTGATGCTCATCCTCTTCGCCCTGATTCTGCGGGGCGTCTCCTTTGCCTTCCGGGATCAGGTGGACGACCCCCGCTGGCGGCGCCTGTGGGATACCTGCCTCTTCCTGGGCAGCTTCCTGCCGGCCCTGCTCTTCGGGGTGGCTTTTGCCAACCTCTTTAAGGGGATCCCCATCGATGCCGAAGGCATCTATCAGGGCACCCTGTTCACCCTGCTCAACCCCTACGGCCTGGCCGGGGGCCTCCTGTTTGTGCTGCTGTTCATCGTCCACGGCTCCCTGTGGCTGGCGGTCAAATCCCACGGCGACCTGCACCGGCGGGCGGGGCGCCTGGCGGCCAGAACCTGGCCTCTGCTGCTGATCATGGCGGTGATTTTCCTGTTGGCCACCCAACGCTGGACCACCCTCTTTGACAACTACGCGGCCCATCCGATACTGCTCCTCATCCCGATCATCGCGGTGGCGGCCCTCATCACCATGCGGGCCTTCATCAAAAGGGCCCAGTGGTGGAAGGCCTGGTTCGCCTCCAGCCTGACCATCGGGACGGTCACCCTCTTCGGCGTAGTGGGGCTCTTTCCCAATTTGCTGAAATCGAGCCTCAACCCGGCCTACAGCCTGACCGCGTTCAACTCGTCTTCGAGCCCCCTGACGCTCAAGATCATGCTGGGGGTGGCCCTGACCTTTGTGCCCATCGTCATTGCCTACCAGGTCTGGGTCCACTTTCTCTTCAAGGACAAGGTGCAGCCCGAAGACCTGGCCGAGGAAGAGGGGTATTGACCCGAGATTGAGTCAGAAAGTTCTGCGGCCGCCTCGTCCCTGACCGGGATGAGGCGGCCTTTCGATTGGGGGGCGTGGCCGCGGTGGGCGGGGGCCGCTTTTTAGGTCCCCGGCTGAGGGCCGCCGTAAAGAAATCTCCATCATGGTTATTCCGAATGCCCCTCGGACTCCGAAATGACCGGGAAACCCGCACCAAAACCGACCATGCCCGCCATGAAATTTTTCCTTGTATAACGAAGCGTTCTGTGTAAAATTTGTCTATACCCTGTTATTTATAGAATGATTTATGCCCCGAGGAAAAAATAAACGCGTTCGCTGTGAAGGGGACGGCGGGGATCTCTTTTTAATTAATGAGGTCTCCCGGGTGGTGAACCTCTCCCAAAAGCGCATCCGGGAATATGAAAAAGAAGGGTTCATCAAACCCTTAAGAGAGAAGAATACCAACAACCGTCTCTATTCCAACTTTGATGTGTCCCAGATCAATCAGATCAACGGCTTGATCCATGAGCGCGGGTTCACGCTGGCCTGCCTCCGCAACCTCATGGTGCTGGCCCCCTGCTGGAATATCTTCGATTGCGACAGGAAAGAGGAATGCCCTGCATTTCAACTCCCCTGGCGGCCTTGTTTTGAGGTGCGGGAATATCGGGGAACGTTGTGCGAGGGTCCCTGTTCGCGTTGCGCCATCTATCTCAACCGCAATGTCAAAAGGGAAAAAGTCCTGGAAAAATATCTGTCTGAACCTTGATTTCTCCTCTTCCACCGCCGCCACCCTTAGCCACCTCCCCCGCGCCCGGGGATAAGGCCATTGCCATTGTTGGTCCCTCCAATTCCGGCAAGACCGAACTCATCTGCCGCTTGCTGGAGTGGTTTGCCGGCCAGGGGGTCCGGGTGGCGGTCCTGAAGCATTCCCATAAACTGCATCTGGGGGATGAAGGCAAGGACACCTGGCGCTATCGCCAGTCCGGCGGACGGCTGGTGGCCCTGACGGCCCCGGGGCTGCTGCAGGTTACCCGGGCCGTCCCGGAGGAGCCGCCGCTGGCGGCGGTTCTGGCCGAGCTGGCCCCGGAGGCCGACCTGATCCTGGTGGAAGGCTATAAAACCAGCGATCTGCCCAAGGTGGCCCTGCCGGCGGCCGGAGCCGCGCCACCCTTGCCGGACTATCCCCGTGTGGTGGCCTGGGTCAGCGCCGCGCCGCTGCCCACGGACCTGCCGGTGTTCCATCCCCGGCGCGTGGCGGATATCGGCCGCTTTATCCAGCAACAACTCGCCCGCCGCCATGCCGGACCGTAAAAAGATTCCGGAGACCACGCCCCTCCTCACCGGGGCCATCCTGGCCGGGGGCTTAAGCCGGCGACTGGGGCAAGACAAGGCGGCCCTGCGGCTAGACGGCAAGCCCCTGGCCCTCTGGGCGGCCGAGGCCCTGGCCCCCCTGGTCACCACCTGCTGGCTCATCACCAACCAGCCTCTGGCCCATATGGCCTTCGGCCTGCCCCTGGTGACGGATTTGCGGCCTTTCCAGGGTCCCGCCGGCGGCCTGTTGACCGCGCTCTTCTATGCCCGGACCCCCTGGGTCCTGGCCGCGGCGGTGGATAATCCGTTCCCTGCCCCGGCCCTCCTGGCCGAACTGGCGGCCCGGGGCGGCCAGACTTCTCGCCCCGCGGTGGTCTGCCGGTCCTCCGCGGGGCTGGAGCCATTTCCCGGTCTCTATGCCCCCCGCCTGCTCCCCAAACTGCGGGACTTTCTCCTCACCGACCGCCGCCCCACCCGGTTCCTGGAGATTTGTCGTCCCCAAATCCTGTCGGAGGCGGAGGTGCTGGCCCTGGACCCCGAGGGGCGCAGTTTCTTTAACCTCAATACCGCCCGGGACCTGCAACGGGCCAGGGCCTGGCTGGCGGGTCAGGCTACTCGGGAAGACTCCGCCGGTGAGACGGATGCCCCTGAGACGCTCAGGGGCCGGTAGAGGCGGTAGGCGCCGTGGGGCCGGGCCGGCCCCGGTGGGGTTTTCTTGACACCATCTGGTGGTTGAGTTATATACATGGGCGCGGTCCCATCGTCTAGCGGCCAAGGACACCGCCCTCTCACGGCGGAGACACGGGTTCGATTCCCGTTGGGACTACCAAAAAGCGTCATAACTTATTGATAATACTGCTAAATTTTCTCAGCCGTGAGGAAACGTTTCCCCATTTCACTCGTCCCCGCCAATAGCTTTCCATCTTCCCGGGTCAGATTAGGGACATACCGGTTATATCTTTCCAGGGTCATCACCAGACTCTTGTGCCCCAACCTCCGTGACACCCAGTTGATATTTTCCCCAGCGGAGATCGCCAGGGTAGCAAGAGTGTGGCGCATCTGATAGGGCGGCCGATAATGGATACCAAGACGGTTTAGCAACGGTCCCCAGACCTTCATTCGGCAGAGCTCCTGGTTCACCGGCTGCTGCTGCCCGTCATGAAAGACGAGGCCGCCCCAAAGCCAGCTGGTCGCCTTCTGGGCCGTCGAGCCTCAAGCGGGAGTAGATACGGCCCTTGATGATCCGGATGGTTGCCATCAGCCCTCCTTAATCC